>DATKRH010000103.1:0-3949 GCA_035532295.1 Streptosporangiaceae bacterium | reverse complement strand
GGTGCACTGGGCCACCGAGCAGCTCCTGCGCTACGGCGACGTCCGGCGCGGCGCGCTGGGTGTCGCGGTCGCGGCCCGGCTGGAGGACGTCGAGGGGCAGCTCCGGGAGGCGCCGGTGATCACCCGGGTGTCGGCGGACGCCGGCGGCGATCTGCGCTCAGGCGACGTCGTTCTCGCGCTGGCCGGGCGGCCGGTGCGCGATCGCGCTGACCTGTACTACCTGCTCACCCGGGACACGATCGGGACGGTGGTCCCGATCGAGGTGTGGCGCAAGGGGCAGCGCGTCGGATGCGACGTGCAGGTCAGGGAGTACGTCCCGCCGCCGGTCGTGCACCCGGATTGACGGTGCCGCCGGCCGTCGCTGGCGTTCGGCCGTTATGGTGTGCTCATGCCAGCTGAGGTGGCCGAGCACATCACGGTCGGTGTGCAGCCAGCGGCGGTCTTCCAGGCATGCGCACCACGCTGGAGCGGCTCAAGCGCGAGCTGGAGACCGGCGGGCGCTAGCCCGGCTCCCTCAGGCCGCGTAGGTCCGCAGGACCTGCAGAGCGGCGGCGCCGTGCAGGCCGGTGGCGGCCAGCCCGGACTGCTGCGGTGCGAGCCGCTGCGCGGCTACCCGGCAGAACGCTCCGGCCGGGCCGGTGATCGCGGAGTCCGCTCCGGCCGGGCCGAACTGCCAGCGGGTGGTGCCATCGGGCGCGGTCAGGTCGCAGAAGACCTCGTGGGGCTGCCCGCCAGCCAGGACGAAGGCGTAGGACAGCGACCGGTGTGCCAGCCAGGCGATGTGGCGCAGCCGTGCGGTGTCGGGGAAGGCGATGCCCAGGGGCGCGGTCACATCCAGGCCGTGCGCCCAGTGCTCGGCCAGCCGGGTGGTCGCCAGCGTGGCCGGCTTGAGCGCCGCCTGCACCCAGGACAGGGGCCGCTGCGGATCAGCCGCGCGCAGCGCTGCCACCGCGGCGAGCCGGGCCCCGCGCCACCTAGCGAAGACCTCGGCGGGCGCAGCCCGCTCGGCCTGCACCAGCTGGTCCATCACCTCGTCCAGGGTGGCGCCGTTCCCAGGCCGGACGCTGAAGTCAGCGCCGGTTGCGCTGGCCACCACGGCCTCCTCGGACTGGGCCAGGTGCAGCACCACGTCGGTGACGGTCCATCCAGCCGCCGCCGACGGCGACGTCCACTGCGCCTCGTCCAGGCCGGCCAGAATGCCCTCCAGCCTGTCCTGCTCCGCCTGAAGATCGTCAAAGATCACCACGCCACGACTATCGCACGCCCGGCCGCGCCCCGCTCAATGCCGTGCTTGCGTGGCCGTCCGCAGCCTGGCGGCGATGCCGTCCACGGAATCGAGGTGGCCGGCGGCGACGCCGATGATGAGGTCGTATGCCTCGTCGTTGGTCAGGGTGAGACGGCGCCCGTTGACCCCGTAGAAGACGATGACCGCGGCGAGCGCGAGCCTCTTGTTGCCGTCAACGAGAGCGTGGTTGCGGGCGAGTGAGTGGAGCAGCGCCGCGGCCTTGGCGTCCAGGTCGGGGTAGGCGTCCTTGCCGAATGCGGTGGCCTGCGGGCGTGCGGCGGCAGAGTCCAGCAGGCCGAGGTCACGGACCTCCGGTTCACCGCCCAGGGCGCGGCTTCCCGTGTCTACAGCTCGCGGGTGCGCAGGCGGGCCACGGCGGCGGCGAGCAGCAGCGCCCCGGCCACGGCGGCCGTGGCCAGAGCCGGCCGGTAGTCGGACAGGTGCCCGCCGGTCACGAGCTCGGCGGGCGCGTTCACCAGCGTGCTGGGCAGCCAGTCGTGAACCTGCCGGACGGTCCCGAGCACGGGCAGGACCAGCAGCGCCGCCAGGGCGAGGCCGACGATGGCCAGGGTGCTCCGGGCGAACGAGGAAGCCACGGCCACCACGGTTATCGCGAACACCAGGTAGACGCAGCCGCACACCATCCCGGCGAGCATCGCCCCGGCCGGCGGCGCGCCCAGCAGGAGCGCCGTCTCGTACCAGGCGGCGAGGGTACCCAGGACGTAGGCGGCCAGGGCAGCCGCGGCATTGACCGCGAAACGCGGCGTCACGATCTGCCAGATGCTCGCGGCGCGGGTGCGCAGGAACAGTGACAGGCCCGGCCGGGCATCGAAGCTGAGCGCACCCGCGGCGATCACCACCACGACGATCAGCCCGGTCTGGCTGGCCTGCCCGATGTACTCGGTGATGCCGGTCGCGGGGGTGGGCGGCGGGAAGGAGACCTTCACCCCGGACTGGACCTGGCTGACGATCTGCTGCAGGTACTTGGCCATGACCGGCCCGAGCAGCCCGAAGAACAGGTACACCCCGGCCAGGACGAGCCACCGGGGGGAGCGGGTCAGCCGCAGCCACTCCAGCCGCCACGCGTTCATGCGCCCGGCCTCCTCGTGAGCATTCCGTCTGGTGGTGCTGCCGGGATGGGCACCGGCGTGGCCGGAGCCATCGGCGCGGAAGCCGCCGGCGCGGTGAGCGACAGGAACGCCGACTCCAGGTCGGCCGCCACCGGCTCGCATGACACCTGCCGGGCACCACAGCCGGCGACGACGGCCGGGATCCCGCGCTCGCCCTCCTCCAGGGTCATCGCGTCGACGCGGATGGCCCCGGCCCCGGCCGGGTCCACCCGGGTGGCCCACGGCTGTGCCCGCAGCGCGGCGGTCACCGGTGCTGTGTCCCCGGCGATCCGGACCAGCCAGCGCGGCCGCAGGTGCGCTTCGATCAGCTCCTGGGTGGCGCCCTGGTAGAGCAGCCGCCCGTCCCGCAGGATCCCGACGTGATCGGCGATCCGCTGCACATCGGCCAGGATGTGGCTGGAGAAGATGACCGTCCGGCGCCCGCGCATGCCCGCGATCAGGTTCAGGACGTCGGCGCGCCCGGCCGGGTCGAGCGCGGCGGTGGGCTCGTCCAGGATCAGCAGCCGCGGATCGCCGACCATCGCGCACGCCAGGCCGAGGCGCTGGAGCATCCCACGGGAGAACCCGCCCACTTGCCGGCCAGCCGAGTCCGCCAGGCCGGCGTCCCGCAGCGCGCTGCGCACGTCGTCACCGTCAGCTTGGGGCGCCACCAGCGACCGGGCGAGGTCGACCACTTCGAAGGCGGTCAGCCACCGGTCGAACTCGGGGACATCCGGGCAGACCGCGACCTCCCGGCGCGGGACCCCGAGGGTGACCGTGCCACTGCCGGGGCGGCGCACTCCGGCCAGGATGGACAGCAGGGTGGTCTTGCCCGCCCCGTTGGGGCCGGCAAGGCCGTAGACGCTGCCGTGGGGAACCGCCAGGTCCACGTCGAACAGCCCGGTCCCGCCGTAGTCGCGGGTCAGCCCCGCGGTGCGGACAGCGGGCCCGGCGGCGGCAGGCTCGCCCCGAGCCAGCCCGGCGGCCCGCTTGCCGGGCCCGCCTGGCCCGCTGTCCGGCCCGGCCCGGCCCGGGTGGCCCATGCTTTCCCGGTGGCCCGTCCGGTCTTTGCCGATGATGAGGTAGGCGAGCGCCCCCAGCGGCCAGCTGCCGGCCACGATCACCAGCGCCCAGACGGGTTTTGGCAGGTAGCGGACGGCCGGGGCGCGCACGAGGTCGATCAGGCAGAACGCCGTGAACGCGATGAGCAGGAGCGCCAGCGGCGCGAGCGCGAGCAGTGCCCGGCCGGACGGGACATGCACCCCGGCGGAGAACCCGGCGGCCAGCCACATGACAACCTCCAGCCCGCAACCCGGCCACTGCCACGATCGCGCCTGGGCGGGCACCTGTCCCAGGGACGAACGGCCCGGCTGTCAGGCCCGAACGGCTGTCAGGCCCGAACGGCTGTCAGGCCGGCCGGGTCAGCTCGCCCGGGCGGACCTGGCCCGTGACCGGCGGGCGGCCGGCTTCACCCGGCCCAGTGCCGTGCGCAGCCGGACGATCTCCGCGTCCTTCGCCTCCAGCACCGGCCCGAACACGTTCATGGCCGCCTGGA
>DATKRH010000102.1:0-11199 GCA_035532295.1 Streptosporangiaceae bacterium | reverse complement strand
CAGCTGGGTCTTCGCGGAAGCCCCGCAGCAGCTCCATCCGGGCCCTGGCCGCCTGGTCTTCCGCGAGCAGCATCAGAAGCCTGTCCTTGTCGCTGACCGGGAGCTTCGCGATGTGCGTGGCCAGCGCGCGCGCATCGTCTTTCACCTCGGGCAGCCCCGGACTAGCCTGCGCCGCGACCTCGAGAAGGCCGGAGTCGAGGCGGAGGAAGTCGGCCAGGGCGCGCTGCGGAGCGGTGAGTGATCCCAGGCCGGCCGGGACCGGTGGCTCCACATCGCCCTCGTCCTCATAGTCGAAGGCGTCCTCATCGCGTTCCCATGCGCCGTAAGCCGACAGCCACGCCAGATAGAGAGGCCGCAGGTCTCCGGCGGCGAGTTCGGAGCGGACCCCGACGATGGCAGACAGCGAGTCCTCGGCATCGTCCACCCACTCACCAGCTTCGTCCTCACTGGTCAGGTCGAGGATCACGTAGTCGCGGGTGGTCGACATGCTCACCTGGTCGTCGACGCAGTACTGTTCGGCGATCTTGGGGTCAAGGAGCGTGCGCGGCAGCCGGAGCATGATCCGGTGAGTGCCCCAGTTCGCCAGGTACAGATGCGCATCGTAGTAATGCTGCATCATCTCCTCTGGGCTGCCCTTGAAGTCGCCCCAGTGATATTCGTTGGTGAAGCTGGTGGCGGTGATGCTGGCCCGGGTGGAGAGCTGGCGGACTTCGTCCTGCTCGGTAGCGGTCAGCGGACGGTCCACCGCGAGGAACTCGTAATACTGGTACTCGCTCATCGCCGCAAGCGTAGTCGCCGATCCTCCGGGCGCAGGCTGGAACGCCGTCAGCGGACCAGCCAGCGGGCACTGATGGCGAGCGCGGTGACGGCGAAGACGCCGAAGATCATGACCCAGGCTCCGCCCGGCACCGGCGTGAGGCGGGCCAGCTGATCGGCATCCGTGCGCCGGGTCCGGTCCCGCCGCCGCTCGCGCTGCAACTCGATCACCGGCCGCACGCCGCCCAGGAGCAGGAACCAGGTCATCGTGTAGCCGAACCCGGCCTGGACCACGGCAGAGGCGAACAGGCAGACCGCGGCGACCCCGCCCGCGGTGGTCAGCACGGCCAGCATGCCGTAGGCGTTACGGACGGCGATGACGATCCCGGCCAGCAGCGCCAGGCTGAGCAGCAGCATCCCGGTCAGGTGCCCAACAGCCAGGAGCGCCGCCGCACCAAGGCCCAGCAGCGAAGGTGCCGGGTAGCCGGCCGCGGCGGTGAACGCGATGCCGAGACCGTCCGGCCTGCCCCGGGAGAGAGTCACGCCGCCGGTATCGCGGTACAGCCGGATCCCGGCCAGGCGCCGGCCGGTCGCCAGCGCCACCAGCGCGTGACCGCCCTCGTGCACGATCGTCACCACGATCCGTGCCACCGGCCAGACCCGGGAGGAGGCCACGACGGCCAGCGCGAGCACCCCGCTGCCCAGGATCAGCCAGAGCGGCGGCAGGGGCTGAGCGGCGAACGCGTGGTGCCACAAGTCGCCGACGCGCCGCGCCAGGTCGCCGCGGACCGCGGACCGGCTCTGCGGCAAGCCGACCACGCGCAGCGCCTCGCCCATGCCCGCCGTGGCCGTTCCTGTCCCTGGCATTCACCCTGTCCTGAGGTCTGGCGGCCGGCCGGTGCGGTCCCGGCTCCCGGCGTCGCCAGCCAGGGTAAGCGAGCGCCGCGACCCGCCGGTCAGGCGGGGCTGGTGGGGCTGGCAGGGCTCCAGCGGTAGCCGTGCTCGGGTCGGCCGCTCGCGCCATACCGCAGCTGCACGGCGACCCGCCCGAGTTCGTGCAGATGGGTGAGGTAACGCTGCGCGGTGGCCCGGCTCATGCCGGTTCGCTCGGCCACCTCGGTAGCCGACAGGTCGTCCTGCGTGGCGGCCAGCAGCCGCTCGACGGTTTCAAGGGTGTGGGCAGACCGGCCCTTGCTCCCGGTGATCTGGTCCGCGACCCGGAGCGCGCCAAACACCCGGTCGACGTTCCGCTGGTCGGGACTGTTCAGCGAGCCCAGCCGGGCCCGCATCTGGGCGTAGGAGAGCAGCTTGTCGCGCAAGGCGGGGAAGCTGAATGGCTTCAGCAGATAATGCAGCGCCCCGTTCTGCATGGCCGCGCGGACGCTGTCCGCGTCCTTGGCCGCGGTAATCACGATCACGTCGACGCGCGGGTGATCCTCGCGGCGCAACCGCGCCACGAGGTCCAGGCCATGCTCGTCCGGCAGGTAAAGGTCGAGCAGGAGCAGGTCTGGCTGGAACTGGTCAACCGCCCGGACGGCGTCGCGGGCGGTGTGCACCTGCGCGATCGTCTCGAAACCCGCCACCTTGGCGAGGTAGGCGGCGTGAATGCCGGCGACCCGGTAGTCGTCATCGACCACGACGACCCTGATCACGATGGCAGCAGGGAGCCGGGGGCCGTCCGGCCAGCTATGTGCTGGTCGCCGGGCCAGTCGTCCGCGGCCAGGCAGCGCGGCAGGGTCGCGGTGAACACGGCCCCGCCGTCGTGGCCGACGCTGATCATCCCGCTGCGCCGCTCGACTATCTGGCGGACCAGGGCGAGGCCGAGGCCGCGCCGCGCGCCCGTCG
This sequence comes from Streptosporangiaceae bacterium, assembly GCA_035532295.1. GTDB lineage: Bacteria > Actinomycetota > Actinomycetes > Streptosporangiales > Streptosporangiaceae > DASUBV01. The sequence goes on along the minus strand of DATKRH010000102.1, from coordinate 8,598 downwards.
GCGACGACTTGCTGGTGAACCCGTCGGTGAAGATGGCCTCGCGCATCTCCTCGGGGACGCCCGGCCCGGAGTCGCGCACCCTGATCAGCAGGTCGGCGTCGGCGGACACCACGGTCAGCTCGACCCAGCAGGGCTCCGGCGTCTGCGCGGTGGCCTCGATCGCGTTGTCAATGAGATTGCCGACCACGGTGAGCACCTCGCTGATGCGCAGGATGCTCGTCGCGACGCGACTGTCCGGGGCGACGCGCAGCGCGACCCCGCGCTCGTCGGCGAGCGAGGACTTGGCGAGCAGGAGAGCGACCAGCTTCGGGTCGCCGATGGTGTCCATCAGCTGCTCAGTGAGCTCGTCGCGGGCGGCCGACACATCGGTGACGAAACGGATCGCCTCCTCGTAGTGACCCAGCCCGACCAGCCCGACCAGCGTGTGCAGCCGGTTCGCGAACTCGTGCGACTGGGCGCGCAGCGCCTCGGTCAGGCCGATGGCGTCGTCCAGCTCACGCATCAGGCTCTCGGACTCGGTCCGGTCGTGCAGCGTGACCACCCAGCCGAGGTGCCGCCGGTGATCGTGCCGGATCGGCATGCGGTTGACCACCAGGATCCGGTCGTCCTGCAGGACGAGCAGGTCGCTGCCGCTGATCTTGCCGCTGACCACGTCCCCTAGCCGGCCCGGCGGAAGCAGCTCACGCAGCGGCCGGCCGAGGAAGTCCGGCTGCAGCCGGAGCAGCCGCTGCGCGGAGTCGTTGGCGAGGATCAGCCGCTCGTTCCTGTCGTAGCCGAGGACCCCTTCGCGGATTCCGTGCAGCATCGCCTCCCGCTCCTGGAGCAGGGCGGCGATCTCGCCCAGTTCGAGCCCGAAGGTCTGCCGCTTGAGCCGCCGGGCGAGCCCGAGCGCGGCGAGGACGCCGACGGCGAGCACGGCCAGCAGGTAAGCGGCCAGCCCGGGGATGGCGCCAGCCAGCTTGCCGGTCACCGTGCTGGTGAAGAAGCCGACGGACACCTCACCAGCCAGCCTGCGGTGATCGAAGATCGGGGCCTTGCCGACGGCCTCCCAGCCGAGGGTCCCGTGCTGGATGCCGATCCAGCTCCGTCCGGTCCGGAACGGCTCAGTCGACTGCGGTTCCGGGTCGTGGTAGGTCACCGATTTGCCGATCAGTGCCGGGTTCGGGTGCGAGTACCTGATGCCGTCCGCGTTGGTGATCACCACGAACGTGGTGTGCGTCCTGCGCATGACGGCCATGGCCAGCCGCTGGACGCCGCCGCCCGGATCACCGGCCGACACGTTGCGGATCACGCTGTCCTGGGCGGCGAGGGTTTGCGCCACCGCCAGGGCACGCTGCTCGTACTGCTGGTCGAGCTGGCGCTTGAGGTTCCACTGCACCACGGCGAACCCCGCGGCCATCGTGATCACCAGGATGGCGACCTGCATGATCACCACCTGGGTGGACAATCGCTGCCAGGAGACCCGCCGCATGTGGCTCCTCGGTAATATCTTCGGGGCTTGCGTGGCCCGACGATCGCCGTTACTGAGGTGTTGCGGCAGTGTAACAGCTGCTTACCGGCCCGGAGAAGAACGTGCAAGCGTGAGCAGAACGAGCAAAACGCGCACAATCGCTGCTTATGCGGTCATCGCGCGCAACCGCGACCTGGGGGCGGCTGGCGGCTAGCTTTCATGTCGTGCATGATCTCATTCTTTCCATCGGATTCGGGCTCGTCACCGCATCCATACTCGCGCTCGCCTCCATGGGCCTCACCCTGCAATTCGGGATCACCAACTTCGTGAATTTCGCCTACGGTGACTTCCTCACCCTGGGCGCTTATTTCTCCTGGGTGGCGAACGCGAAGCTGCACCTGAGCATCTGGCTGGCGATGATCATCGGCGCGCTGGGCATGGGCCTTGTGGCAGTCCTGCTCAACCAGTTCGTCATCGGGCCGTTCGCACGGCGTTTCACCAACCTCTTCTATGTGCTCATCGTCACGTTCGGGCTCTCGCTGATACTGCTGAACCTGATCCAGGCCATCTGGGGGCCGAGCTACCAGCAATACAACGTCACGAACCAGAATCCCGTGCATCTCGGGCCGTTCCTGCTGACCGCCGACCAGCTGATCATCATCGGCATCGGGGCGGCGATCATGGTCACCATCCATCTCCTGCTCACCAGGACCAAGCTCGGCAAGGCCATGCGGGCGATGTCCGATGACACCTCACTCGCCATGGTGAGCGGCATCAATACCCGGGCCATCACCACGATCACGTGGTTCCTGACCGGGGCCCTCGCCGGGCTGTCGGGCACGGTGCTCGGGCTGAACATCTCGAGCATCACCCCGTCCACCGGCGAGACGTTCCTGTTCGTCATCTTCGCGGCGGTCATCCTCGGCGGCATCGGCAAGCCCTACGGCGCCATGCTCGGGGCCCTGATCATCGGCCTGGCCACCGAGATGTCCGCGGTCGTCATCAACGCCGCCTACAAGCTGGACGTCGCCTTCGTGCTGCTGGTCATCGTGGTCCTGGTCAGGCCGCAGGGGCTGCTGGCAACCAAGGGAAAGGCCTGATCCATGCAACTGGCCTACTATGCGGTCACCCTCATTTTCTTCTTCTTTCTCTACAGCATCCTCAACTGGGGCCTGAATCTTCAGTTCGGGCGCACCGGAATCCTCAACTTCGCCTATATCGCCTTCGTGGCCATGGGCGCCTATATCACCGGCGTGCTCAGCCTGGGCAAGCCGGTCGCCGGGACCGGGGAAAGCTATATTCTCGGCGCGACGCTGCCCTTCCCGATCCCCTTGATCGCAGGCGGGCTGGCGGCCGCCGCCCTGGGACTATTCATCGGGCTGATCGCCTTCCGGCGACTGCGCAGCGACTATCTGGCCATCGTCATGATCTCCGTGTCCATAGTCCTGTACGACGTCATCACCAATTACACTCCGCTGTTCGACGGGGCCGACGGGCTGAACGGCGTCCCGGCGCCCTTCTCCGGTGCGCTCAGCCTGAACCCGAACTCCTTCCTGTACGTGTTCACCGCCTTCACCGGCCTGGTCGCGGCGGCGATGTGGTGGGTGATGGGCAGGATCACCCGGTCGCCATTCGATCGCACGCTGCGCGCGATCCGTGACGACCCGGACGTGGTGCGCGGCCTGGGCAAGAACGTGTTCGGCTACCAGCTGGCGTCCCTGCTGGTTGGCTCGTTCTTCGCCGGCATCGGCGGCGGCCTGCTGATGGACTTCGTCGGCGCGTTCAACACCAGCGCCTGGACCTCAGGCGAGACGTTCGTGATCTTCGCGGCGCTCATCATCGGCGGCCTCGGCAACAACGCCGGCGCCATCGCCGGCTCTCTCGCGGTCCCGGTGATCTTCGTCGAACTGCCCAAGCTCCTCCCGCAGATCGGCGGGAACCCCGCGCTCATCCCGGAGATCGACAACATGATCATCGGCATCCTGCTGATCGTCACGCTCTGGTTCCGCCCGCAGGGCCTGATTCCGGAGCGCAAGACCCGATTCGACAGGCCGCTAACGCCAGGCAGCCGGATCCTGCCCCAGTTCGCCCGGCGCGGCCCGCTCGCCCGGACAGCCGGGACCGCGGAGGCTGGCCGTGAATGACATCAATGAGGTCGCGGCGTTGTCCGTGACCGGCCTGCAGAAGAGCTTCGGCGGGGTTCAGGCCGTCCGAGGCGCCTCGTTCGCCGTGCCCGCGGGTCAAGTCTGCGCGCTGATCGGGCCTAACGGCGCTGGCAAGAGCACCGCCGTCGGCCTGATCGCGGGTGCGCTGCGCGCTGACGGCGGCCAGGTGCGCCTGCACGGTGCTGACATCACTGGCTGGCCAGCCAACCGCGTGGCCAGGGCCGGGCTGATCCGGACCTACCAGCTCTCCCGCGAGTTCGGCCGGCTGACCGTGCTGGAGAACCTGATGGTGACCCCGTTCGGCCAGGCGGGCGAATCGCTGGGGAACGTGTTCGCCAGGCCCCGCCGGGTGCGGGCGGAGGAGCAGCGTCACCTGGACCGCGCGCGGGAGGTGCTGGCCACCTTCGGCCTTTACGACCTGCGGGACAGCTATGCCAGGGAGTTGTCCGGCGGGCAGAAGCGGCTGCTCGAGCTCGCCCGCTCGGTCATGGCCAGCCCGAGGATGCTGCTGCTCGACGAGCCGATGGCGGGGATCAACCCGGCACTCATCGACCGGATCGGCGAGCACATCCTCGGCCTGGCCGGCGGCGGGGTCACGGTCCTCATGGTCGAGCACAACCTGGGCGTGGTCGAGCGCATCTGCGACCACGTGATCGTCATGGCCGAGGGCGACACCCTCGCCACCGGCAGCATGGCCGAACTGCGCGCCAACCCCGCCGTCGTGCGGGCCTACCTGGGAGGTGCGCTGAGTGACAGCGCTTCGGGCTGAGGGCATAACGGCCGGCTACGGGCGGGTGCCGATCGTCCGCGACATCTCGGTCACCGTCGAGGACGGGGCGCTGGCCGCCATCGTGGGGCCGAACGGCGCGGGCAAGTCCACCTTCGCCAAGTCGCTCTGCGGGGTACTCCGGCCGTCCGCCGGTCGGATCTTCGTGGGTGACGAGGAGATCTCCGGCCTGGCCGGCCACCTGATCGTGCGCCGCGGGCTCGCCTACGTGCCGCAGAACCAGAACGTGTTTCCGTCTCTCAGCGTGACCGAGAACCTCGAGATGGGCGCCTTCACCCGCCGGTCCGGTGTCCGGCAGCGCATCGGCGAGGTGCTGGAGATCTTCCCCGACCTGCGCACCGCGGCGGCTAAGAAGGCAGGACTGCTATCCGGCGGGCAGCAGAACCTGCTCGCCATGGCGCGGGCGCTCATGCTCGATCCGCGCATCGTCATCCTCGACGAGCCCACCGCCGGGCTGTCCCCGATGTACACGGACGTGGTGTGGGAGCAGATCGCGCGGATCACCCGGGCAGGCACCGCCGCGCTCGTCGTCGAGCAGAACGTGGACCGCGCCCTGGCCAGCGCGAGCCACGTCTACGTGTTCGTAGCCGGCGCCAATCACGTGGCGGGCCCCGCGGGCGAGGTGGCCGCGCTCGACCTCGCCGCCATCTTCCTGGGCCACGACGGCCCGGCGAAGGCACACACACAGAACGGAGCAAGTGACGACTCATGAGCAGCAGATTCAGATCGAGGGCACAGCGGACACAGCGGGCACAGCGGGCACGCTGGCAGGCGGTGGCGGTCATGGCAGCCGGCACGCTCGCGCTCAGCGCCTGCGGTTCGTCGGGGGGCGGGAGCGCGAGCGGCGGTAGCAGCGGCGGCACCATCACGTTCGGTCAACTGCTGCCGTTCACCGGCTCCAAGGCGGTCCTGTCGTCCTGGGCCGTGCATGGCGACGCCGCAGCTGTCTATGACGTCAACCACCACGGCGGCGTGCTGGGCAAGAAGCTGGCCTCGGTCAGCGCCGATGACGCGGGCGACTCCGTGGACGCGGTGCCCGCCCTGCGCAAGCTGCTGATTTCCAGGCCCGCGTTCATAGTCGGGCCGTATTCCCTCACCATCATGGCGGTCCTCGGGGAGTTCGACCCCAACCACGTGGTGGACTACGTGATCGGCGGGACCACCCAGCTTGATCACATGACCGAGAAGTACGTGTTCCGCACGACCGCCTCGGACTCGGCCGAGGTGGTGGCCATGGCCTACTACGCCGCCCACCACGGGTACAAGCGGGCCGCGTTCATCTTCGACAACTCCGCGAACACGCAGGGGCTGGTGCAGCCACTGCTTAAGTCCTACGAGGCCCAGGGCGGGACGGTGGTGGCCAACGAGACGATCGTCCCCGACCAGAGCTCCTACAGTTCCGAGGTCACCAATGCCTTCGCCAAGCACCCGCAGGCTGTGTTCGCCGCGTTCGACCAGCAGACCGCGACCACGGTCTTCGCCGCCATGCGCCAGCTCGGCGACCTGCATATCCCGGTGATCGGCGAAGACGTGCTCGGCTCGCCGGGCTACGCGAAGGCGATGGGCCAGCCGCAGGCGTCCAAGTACCTGTTCACCGTGTCGGGCGCCTCCCCCGGTGGGGTCGCCTATCAGCATTACCTCGACGACTATCAGGCGGTCTACCACACCAAGCAGATCCTGAGCTCCTCCTACAACATGTACGACTCGGTGATCATCTCCGCGCTGGCCATGACCGCCGCGCATTCCGCCAATCCGACGGTCTGGGTCAAGGACGTGACCAAGGTCTCCGATCCGCCTGGCACCCAGTGCTCCACCTACGCGTCCTGCGTGGCGCTGCTCAAGCAGGGCAAGGACATCAACTACACGGGGGCGACCGGCCCCGAGGACTTCAACGCCTACCACAACACGTTCAGCGGTTTCGCGGTGTCCGGCTTCACCGGCTCGGACCAGCTCGTCCAGCGCGCTTACGTGACCCCGCGGCAGGTGGCCGGAAACGCCGGCTAGGTCCGCCCGCCGGGCGGCACCGCCGGCGCCGGGCAACACCACCGCCCGGCGCCGGCGCCGGCCTTCCGGTCGTCGCTGCGATCACCTGGGCCGGGTGATGCGCGGTCGCCAGGCAGCGTGCGATGGTGTCGGCTTTGCTGTCCTCCACCCGGATTGAGCTGGCCACATGAACCTGAGCCCAGATGCCGACGCGGGCCGCGCCAGCGAAGGCGCAGCCGCGGCGGCCGGGATCGTCTTGTTCACGCTCGCCTCGGCGCAGTTCCTCATGACGCTCGACAGTTCGGTCATGAACGTGTCGATCGCGACCGTCGCCAGGGACGTCGGCACGAGCGTGACGGGGATCCAGACCGCCATTACCTTCTACACGCTGGTGATGGCCTCGCTCATGATCACGGGCGGCAAGCTCGGCCAGATTCTCGGCCGCAAGCGCGCCTTCTCCATCGGGTGCGTCATCTACGGGTCCGGGTCCTTGATCACCGCGCTCGCGGGGAACCTCGCCGTGCTGATGCTGGGGTGGTCAGTCCTCGAAGGCGCCGGGGCCGCGCTGATCATGCCGGCGATCGTCGCGCTGGTCGCGTCTAACTTCGCACGCGCTCAGCGTCCGCGCGCATACGGGCTCGTCGCCTCGGCCGGTGCGATAGCGGTGGCGGCCGGGCCCCTGGTCGGCGGCCTGTTCACCACCTACCTGTCCTGGCGGTGGGTTTTCGCGGGCGAAGTCCTCATTGTCTTCATCATCCTGATGCTCACCCGCCGCGTTGCCGACAGCCCGCGCGAAGAGGGCGTCCGGCTCGACCTGGTGGGAACTGCGTTGTCCGCGCTCGGCCTCGGGCTGCTGGTGTATGGAATCCTCCGCTCCGGGACCTGGGGCTTCGTCCAGCCCAAGGCCGGTGCCCCCACGTGGCTGGGGTTGTCGCCGGTGATCTGGCTGCTGCTCTCTGGCGGGGTCGTCCTGCGGATCTTCTTGTGGTGGGAGAATCGCCGCCTCGCCCACGACCAGGCCGCGCTGCTCGATCCGGCGATACTGCGGAACCGGACCCTCCGCGGCGGGCTGACGTCGTTCTTCTTCCAGTACTTCCTGCAATCGGGCCTGTTCTTCGCCGTGCCGCTGTTCTTGTCGGTAGCCCTCGGGCTTTCGGCGATCGCAACTGGCGTCCGGCTGCTGCCCCTGTCCATCACCCTGCTGCTGGCCGCCGCGGGCATTCCCAAGGTCTTCCCGAAAGCCTCACCACGCCGCGTTGTCCGGATCGGCTTCCTCGCGCTGTTCGCCGGCATCGTGATCATGGTCGCCGCGCTCGACCTGGGTGCCGGCCCCGAGATCATCACCTGGCCGATGCTGCTCGCGGGCCTCGGCATCGGCGCGCTGGCCTCACAGCTCGGGAGCATCACCGTGTCCTCGGTGCCCGACGCGCAGAGCGGCGAAGTCGGCGGGATCCAGAACACGGTCACCAACCTCGGCGCGTCGATCGGAACCGCGCTGGCCGGCGCGGTGCTCATCTCGGCGCTGACCACGTCGTTCCTCAGCGGCGTCCAGGACAACCCCGCCGTCCCCAAAGATCTGTCCTCGAAAGCACAGGTGGAACTGGCCGGCGGTATCCCGTTCCTGTCTGATAAGGAATTGCAGACCCAGCTCGACAAGGCCGGCCTGCCGCCCAAGACCGCTGACGCGATCGTCAAAGAGAACGAAAGCGCCCGCATAGCCGGACTACGTGCGTCGTTGTCCCTGCTCGCTCTCATCGCGCTGATCGCGCTATTCGCCACCCGCCTGATCCCTGCCGAGCAGCCCGCCGAAACGGCTGCGAGCGAGCCTGCCGACTGATCGCCCGGGATAATCACTCCTGCCCGCGGCGCCCGGGTGATGCGCGGCCGCCAGGCAAGGCGCTGCTGCCGCCGTCGAAGCGCAGGACCGACCCGCCGCCAGCGGCAGCCGTGTGGATGCTGCGCCCGGCCTAAAGGACCTGCGAGGCGATTTCCCTTCGCCGGTATTGCCCGGATCAGGTAGTAGGGGTCGCCTTATGAGCCTCTCAGCCTTCCGCCAACGCCCTGCGCTAGGAGTATCCCCCCGGCGCGAACATCGCTTCCAGCTCCTCCGCTCGTCCCGCAGGCCACTTTCAGGATCTGCGGCGGGAAGACCAGGTTTCCAGCGGCCAATGGTCCCGAAGAGATGGGACCTTGGTCCTGGGGCCAGCCATCCA
>DATKRH010000101.1:0-54364 GCA_035532295.1 Streptosporangiaceae bacterium | reverse complement strand
TTCATCCCGTGCTGAGGGCGCCCCGCAACGCGGGTCCGATGCACGGCGACCAGCCCAGGCCGAACATCACGCCCAGCACTCACGAATCGGCCTTGGGCACCGCTGTCAGGCGTCCGCGGTCAGGGCTGGCCAGAGGTGCGGGCCGCAGTCGGCGATGAGGGCCGCGGACCAGTGCCGCTCGCTGCCGTACTCCTCGCGCCACGACCAGGCCGGCGCGGTGAACCGGTGCAGGGGGTACTCCGCCGTGATGCCGATCGCGCCGTGCAACTGGTGGGCGATCCGGGTGGCGGCGGTCGCGGCCATCCCGGTCCGCGCCTTCGCCACCGCGACCGGCTCCAGCGGCCAGTCACCCGGCCCCAGCAGCGCCAGCGCCCGCTGGACCGCGCCGCGGGCGGCGAGAGCCTCGCCGGCCAGCAGCGCGAGCTGCTGCTGGACCGCCTGGAACTGCGACAGGTTACGCCCGAACTGGCGGCGCTGACCGCAGTAGCCGATCGTCAGGTCCAGCATGCGCTCGATCGCGGCCGCGATCTGGATCGCGCGGGCCAGCGCCCCGGCACGATGCAACTGGTCGCGGACCTGCCTGCCGACGGCGGCCACGGCGGCCGGGCGCGCGCCGTCGATGACCACGGTGTCGCGCGGCTCGCCGGCGAGGTTGTGGCCCGGGCCGATCTGCGCCGCGGCCGCGTCGACCAGGCAGGTCCGCATGCCTGGCCGTTCGTCCCCGTCATCGGCCACGATCAGCAGGGTCATCGCCCAGCGGGCGAACGGCACTCGCTCGGCACGGACCAGGACCCGGCCATCGCGCAGGGTGGCCGCCGCCGGTACCGGCACGACCAGGCCGGGCGGCGCGGGCAGCCCGGACAGCTCCAGGATGTGCGCGGCGACGATCCCGGCGTCGGCAGCGGGCAGCCGGTGGCCGGCCGCCGCGCAGGCCCCGGTGACCGCCGCGGCATCGCGCAGGTCGCCGCCGGACCCGCCGAGCTGCTCGGGCAGGCCGGCGCCGAGCCAGCCGCCCGCCGCGAGCCGGTCACAGGCCGCCCGCTGCGCCGTCTCGGACCAGATCCCGTCCGCCGCGTAGACCCCGATGGGGTCGAGCAGTTCCCGGACGGCCGCGCCAGTCTCGTCGGCCGCGCCAGTCTCGTCGGCCTCGTCCGTCGCGCCGGTCACGGCGCCACCAGGTCGCGCGCGATGATTCCGCGGAGGATCTCCGTGGTGCCGCCCCGCAGCGTGCCTCCCGGCCGGTGCACGATCGCCTCGGCCAGCAGCCGGGCGAGGTCGTCGGGGGAGTCGAGCGCCGGCTCGACATCGACCAGATCCCGCGCGGTGTCGACGACCTTTGCCTCGAAGCGAGCGCCCAGGTCCTTGACCATGGCCGCCTCGCGGGCCGGCGCGGCACCGCGCTGCAGGGCGTCCGCGATCTGAGTGGACAGCGCCCGCAGCGTCTGCAGCTCGGCGATCAGTCCGCCGAGCCGCGGATCGTCGTGGCCCGCCCGGCGGCGGGCGAGCTCCCAGAGCAGCGGCGCCGTCGACAAGAACCGCTCGGGGCCGCTGCGCTCGTAGGCGAGCTCCGCGGTGGCCTGCTGCCAGCCCGACCCCTCGCGGCCCAGCAGCGCGTCGGCGGGCACCTGCACATCGTCGAGCGTGATCTCGCTGAAGTGGCAGCGACCGTCCAGAGACCGGATCGGCCGGATGCCGACACCCGGCGCGGCCAGGTCCACGATGAGCTGCGACAGGCCGGCGTGCCGGTGCTGCGGATCGCGGGGCGACGTGCGGACCAGGGCCAGCAGGTAATGCGCCCGGGCTGCGTGGCTGGTCCACACCTTGCGGCCGCTGATGCGCCAGCCCGTCCCGGCGGGCCGCGCTGTCGTGCGGATCGACGCCAGGTCCGACCCGCTGTCCGGCTCGGACATGCCGATCGCGAAGAAGCACTCGCCCCTGGTGATGACCGGCAGGTAACGGGCCCGCTGCTCCGGCGAGCCGTGGCGCAGCAGCGCGGGCCCGATCTGCCGGTCGGCGAACCAGTGTGCCGATACCGGTGCACCGGCGGCGAGCAGTTCCTCGATCACCACCAGCCGGTCCCGCTCGGGCCGCTCCCCGCCACCGTAGCGGGCGCCACCGTACCGAGCGGGCCAGGTCATCCCGATCCAGCCGCGCTCGCCGAGCGCCCGGCTGAAGGCCGGATCAAACTCCGACATCCACGAGTCACAGTGCGGCGGGACGGCCTGGCCGGCCAGGAACTCGCGGACCGCGCCGCGCAGGCGGCCGGCGGCCGGGTCCGCGGTCATGCTGGGCCCGCGGTCATGCTGGGCCCGCGGTCATGCTGGGCCCGCGGTCATGCTGGGCCCGCGGTCATGCCGGGGGCACTGGCACGGCCGGGGGCACTGGCACGGCCGGCCGGTAGCTCACGACGTCATCGCCCGCCGCCGCCAGCAGGCCCGCTGCCACGAGCAGCCTGAGGTGGGCGACGGTCTCGGTCACGGCGAGCATCTGGTTAAACGGGTCGAGGCTGGCGAAGGAGTGACGCCGGCGGGTCCAGCCCAGGGCCTCCGCGACCTGCGCGGCATCGGCGGACCCGAGGGCCGCCACCGCCTCGCCGGTCTCCCGCAGCCGGGCGTCATGGTGAGCGACGAGCTCGTCGACGCGCGCGTGCGTGCTGGCGGCCACCGAGCCGTGCGCGGGGAGCAGCGTCAGGTCCGGCAGCGCCCGGATCAGCGCCAGCGAGTCCAGGTAATCCGATAGCGGCGCGTCGGACGGCACCGCCTCGAAGCCGATCGAGGGGGTGATGTGCGGCAGCACGTGATCGCCGGCGAACAGCAGGCCGGCCGCCTGGTCGGCGAAGACGATATGGCCCTGGGTGTGCCCGGGGGTCGGCAGGATGCGCAGGGTCCGGTCGGCGACCCGCACCGTGCCGGCCCCGAGCCATTCGTCCGGCTCCTCCCAGCCCTCGGGCAGCGGGTCGACGCGGGAGTCGCCGTCGGCGATGAGGCTGGCAAGTTCACCGGCGCCTGCCTGGCGCAGCAGGCTGACCTGGGCGGCAAAGCGGTTCGTGATCGCGCCGCTGGTCAGGGCGGCCAGGGTGGCCCGCTCGCCGACGCCGAGGCCGATGGTCATGCCGAACTCGCGCCGCAACAGCACCGCGAGCGTGTAATGGTCGCGGTGCGCATGCGTGACGAGGAACCGGCTGACGCCCGACAGCCCGTACCCGAGCTGGTCCAGGGCCTTCTCCAGCGCCGCCCTGGCTTCCGGCACCGCCCACCCGCCGTCGATCATGGTGAGGCCCTGGCCGTCCTCGATCGCGTAGACGTTGACCGCCCGCAGGCCGTCCTCCGGCATCGGCAGCGCGATCCGGTGGATGCCGGGTGCCACCGCCACCGGCCCCGGGTCTGACCAGCCCGCGGCCGGCGCGCTCGTCGCGTCCGTCAAGTCACCTCCAGGTCGTCGGTGACCACCGTAATCGCGGACATCGGACAGCCGTCGGCGGCCTCCCGCAGTTCGCGCAGGCCCCACTGACCCGGATGGTACTGCGACTGGCCATCGTCGTTAATGAAGAAAGCCCCCGGCGCGATCTGTGTGCAGATGGTGACGCCGGCGCAGCGGTCATGGTCGACGGCGGCGCGGACCTGCGGCATCACTGCTCCCGGAAGGTCACGTGCAGGCCACGCAGGCTGCGGGAGACGATGTTCGGAACGTAGGCCAGCGGGTCCTGCGCGATGTCGAACCGCGGGAACTGAGCCGCGAGCGCGCCGAACGCCTCCTGAGCCTCGAGCCGGGCCAGCGGAGCCCCCAGGCACGTGTGAATACCCTGGCCGAACGTGGTGTGCCTGTTCGGCCAGCGGGTGATGTCGACGCGGCCGGGATCGGTAAACCGTGCCGGGTCATGGTTGGCGGCGTACTGCACCAGCAGCACCCGGTCGCCCGCGGCGATGTCGTGGGCACCGATCCGCATGGGCTCGCGCGCCCAGCGCGCCATCGCCCGGATCGGCCCGTCGTAGCGCAGGATCTCCTCGGTGGCCAGCGGTGCCAGCGACGGATCGCCGCGCAGCCTCGCCCACTGCCGCGGAAACCGGGAGAACGCGACGATACCGTTGGCGAGCAGGTTCATCGTGGTCTCGTGGCCGGCGAAGACCATGAGGATCGCGTTGGCGATCACCTCGTCCTCGGAGAGGAAATCGCCGCGATCCTGGGCCGCGACCATGCCGCTGAGCAGATCGTCGCGCGGCTGCGACCGGCGGTCGCGGATCACCGGGCGGAGGAACTCGGCCAGCTCGCCCATCGCCTCGTCGCCCTTGCGCATCCGGTCGTCGTCGTGGCCGCTGACGAAGATGACCGCGCCGAGGTCCTGCGCCCATTGCCGTAGCCGGTCCCGGCCCGCGGCGGGGACGCCGAGGTACTCGCCGATCACGATCACCGGGAGCGTGAACGCGAAGCTGGCCAGGAAGTCGGCTTCGCCCGCGTCTCGCAGCGGCTCGACGAGTTCAGCCACGAGCTGCCGTACCCGCGGCCGCAGCACCTCCACGCTGCGCGGGGTGAACGCCCTGTTGACCAGGCTGCGAACCCGGGTGTGGTAGGGCTGGTCCTTCCAGACGAAGAACTTCGACAAGAAGCCGAACAGGCTCTGGTAATCGGAGGACACGGCGCTCAGTTCCTCGCCGAACGGCCCGGCGAAGCGATCCGAGGACAGGCCGCGGTGGTTGCGGAAGCCGTCGGCGACCTCGTCATAGCCGGTCAGGATCCAGCCGTTCCACCGCTGGTTCCAGTAAACGGGGTCGGTGTCCCGCAGCCGGCCGTAGAAGTCGCTCGGGCGGTTCACCGCCTCGTCGGACAGCAGGTCGTCGAGGTCGACAGATCCTGGGCCCATGCCCGGAGTCTAGGAACGCGCCTCGTGTCTGTCAACGGTAGTGTTGACGCTGGTTACGCCGGTCGGCTGACGCTGGTTAGCTGACGCCGGTCGGCTGGCGCTGGTCAGCGCGGCCGGTTTCATGGAGCGTCGGCGTGACGATGGGAACAGGCATGCACGGATGGGGACGATGGGGACCCGAGGATGAGCTCGGGGCGCTGAACCTGATCGGCGCGCCCGAGGTGCTGCGCGGGCTGGCCGCCGCGCGCGATGGCACCGTGCTGTCGCTGGCCGCGCCGATCGTCAGCGGACAGGGCACGGGCATCGTCGGGCGGCCCGATCCCGCTCACTACATGCTGCGCGACGGCGGCGACTACGCGGCGGGGCTGGCCGAGCGCGCCGGCTTCGGGTTCGCTGATGACGTCGTCACCCTGGCCACGCACGGCGTGACCCACGTGGACGCGCTGGCCCACGTATGGCGTGATGGCCAGCTGTACAACGGGTTCTCCGCCGGCACCGTCAGCAGCCGCGGCGCGGCCCGGCTGGGCGTCGACAAGATGGCGCCGATCGTCACCCGCGGCGTGCTCGTCGACTGCGCACCCGGCGGCGACCGGGACGCCCGCGACCGGGTACACGTGGACGAACTGACCCGCCTGCTGGCCGCGGCCGACGTCGGCCTGCTTCCCGGCGACGCCCTGCTCGTGCGGACCGGCTGGCTGCCCGCGTTCGCCGCCGGCCGCGTCGACGCCGCCAGCTGGCCGGGCCTCGACGGCGACTGCGGCCCCTGGCTCGCCGAGCGCGGCGTCGTGCTCGTCGGCGCCGACAACGTCGCCGTGGAGGCCTACCCCTCCGGAGATCCCGCCTGCCAGGTGCCGCTGCATGTCGAGCTGCTGCGTGGCCACGGCGTCTACCTGTCCGAGCTGATGGACCTCGACGCGCTGGCGGCGTCCGGGCGCAGCACGTTCCTGTTCGTGCTCGCGCCGCTGCCGCTGGCCGGCGCCGTCGGCAGTCCCGTCGCCCCGATCGCGGTCCTGTGACGACGCGGCCGGTCCTGTGACGACGCAGTCATCCGGACCGCGCTGGCCGTCTGGGAGCCATGCGACCGCGGCCCCGCCCAGGTGTCAACAGAAGCGTTGACGCCTGGCGGGCGGCATTGCTACAGTCCGGAACTCCGGGCCTATGACCAGGACCACACTGCGACCTGGGCCACGCCTTCTTGGGCTGATAACGGGATATCACGCGGGAGGCAGCGTGCTTGACGTCAGAAGCGCAATGCGACGCTCGGCGAGGTTTCACCGCGACCTGGTCGCGATCCGCAGCGGCGACCGCGAACTCACCTATGGCCAGGCGTGGGACCGGGGCCTGCGCCTGGCCAACGCCCTGATCGGGCTGGGCCTGGCCGCTGGCGACCGGGTCGCCGTGCTAGAGGACAACAGCATCGAGGCGGCCGACTTCTACCTGGGCAGCGCGATCGCCAACCTTGTGCGCGTCCCGCTCTACCGGCGGAACTCCGCGGGCGCGCACGAGCACATGATCCGGCACACCGGGGCCAGGGTGGTCGTGGTGTCGCAGGAGTTCGCCAGCGAGGTCGCCGGCCTTGACCGCGAGATCGACGGCCTGCGCATCGTGGTCCGCGATTCCGGCTACGACGACTGGCTGGCCGCCCACGAAGCCACCGACCCGGACCCCGCGGTCAGCCTGGACGACGTGTTCATCATCCGGCATTCCGCCGGCACCACCGGCCGGGCGAAGGGCATCGCGTACACCCACCGGGCCTGGATGAGCGCGACCCGCGACTGGTTCTACATGCTGCCTCCGGCGGACATCGGTGACTCCTGCCTGCACGTGGGGCCGATCTCACACGGTTCCGGTTACCTGTTCCTGCCGATCTGGATCGCCGGCGGCATCAACATCCTCGCGCCGAAGTTCGATTCGCCGACCTTGCTGGACACGCTGCGCGACGAGCGCGTTGCCTACTTCTTCGCGGTGCCGACCATGGTCGCTGATGTCGTGGCGCGCGTCGGCGGGCAGCGCCAGAGCCTGCCCGACCTCAAGGTGGTCATGGTCTCGGGTGCGCCGATCAGCGCCCGGACGGCGCGCGGGGGTCATGACGTGTTCGGCGACACCATGTACCAGATGTACGGCCAGACCGAGGCCGTGCCCGTGACCTTCATGGGGCCGCGCGAGTGGTTCGGCGAGCTAGCGGGCTCTGACCCGCTGCGTGCGGCGGGGCGGATCATGCCGTTCGCCGAGCTGGAGATCCGCGATGCGCACAATGCCAGCGTCCCGACCGGCGCCGAAGGCGAGATCGCTATCCGGTGCGAGGGCCAGATGACTGGCCTGTGGGACGATCCGCGGCAGACCGCACAGCGGCTGCGTGAGGGTTGGGTGCTCACCGGTGACATCGGCAGGCTCGATGAGCACGGTTTCCTGTACGTCATCGACCGTGTCGACGACATGATCGTCTCGGGTGGCTTCAATATCTGGCCGGCCGAGCTGGAAGAGGTCATCGCCGCGATGCCCGGTGTCCGCGAGGTCGTCGTATTCGGCGTGCCGCACGAGAAGTGGGGCGAGACGCCGCTGGCCGAGGTGATTCTCGACGACGGCGCGAAGCTCGACGAGCAGTCGGTGATCCAGGAGTGCGCCGTCCGCCTCGGCTCATACAAGAAGCCGGGCCGGGTCGTGTTCCGGGCCGAGCCGTTCCCCCGTAGCCCGGTCGGCAAGCTCCAGCGCAAGGTCATCCGCGAGCCGTACTGGGCCGGACGGGACCGCCGCGTCGAGGGCTCCTGAGCCCGCCGAATCTGGCCCGCCCTTCGGAGGCCGGTTCGCTGCGGCCCCGGCAAAGGGCTACGGTAGGCGCACGCGGGGGTCTGTTTGGCACGATTGCGGCATAATGGCCTACCGGGAGTCGGCATGAAGCGGTGTGCGCGTTGCCTGAGGGCATTAGAGGACAAGCTGGCCGCCCGCGGCTTGCCCAGTGAGCTGGGTGGCGGCGCGGCATGAACCACGACGCGGACGTGCAGGCGCTGCGCGGGGAGCTCGGCCGGGACCTGAGGGCGGCGCGGCGCGCCGCGGGCCTGTCGCAGGTACAGCTCGGGCGCCGGACGGGATATGCGCGCAGCACCGTGTCCACGGTAGAAAGCGGCGGCCAGAACGTGCCGCGGGCGTTCTGGGAACGCTGCGACGAGGCACTGGGGACCGGGACCACGCTCACTGCCGGGCATGACCGGCTCGCCGCCAGCCGGCTCGCCGCCAGCCCCCCCGCCGGTAGTCGGCTGACCGGGAGCCGGCTGGCCGGGAGCCGTGCGAGCGCCGGCCACGGTGAGGCGCCACCGGGGCCGGGCCGGGGCCTGGGCGCGGGCTCGGTAGCCGACGCCCTCGAGGTTTACCAGGTGCTGGGGTGGCAGGTCGAGCACGTCGAGGGCCGGGTCGAACTGGTGTGCGGCGCTGGTGTCGAGGCGCTGGAGGTGCCTCGTGCCGCCGGGATGGTGGCGGTTCGCTGGTGGCTGCATACCGGGGGCGTTCCCGATCAGATCCGGGGCCTGCCGGGCCTGCCGGGCCCGCGGGACGCGCTGGCCGTGATCGCGGCGAGGGACAGGTGGTATTTCCTGGTCCAGGCGGGCGCGTGCCCGTGGGCCTGCCCGCAGACGGCGGGCCCGGCTGCCGCCGGGATCGCCGAGGTGGTGGTGCGCTGGCACGCGGAGGGCAGCCGGATCCCCGCCCCGCCCTCGCGGGACAGGGCGGGGCACGAGGTCGATTGGGGGCATCCGCCGCCAGCGCGGGTGCGGCTCGCCGACCCGGTGGTCCTGCTGGACCTGCTGGCGCGGGCGGTGGCACTGACCGGGAGTCAGGGACACACGCTGACGCTGCCCGGCGGCGTCAGCGTCGTGCCGGCGGCCGGCATCATCGGCCGCGTCTCCTAGCGGCTCTCAGGGCCTGCGGCCCACTTATGCGAATCATAGGGAGGAAATTCCAGGCCGTGTCTCCTCATGGCCGGAAATGACCGCTATGATCTCGCAAGTGGTCAATCTGTGGAGACGGGCGAATCAGCATTCTGTTTCCGGTGGCGTTGGCCGGCACGGAACTGCCGCTGCCCCGGCGCCTAGCGGGCGCCTTCTTTTCGGACATTTAACGAGGGCCTTTGGGCTGTCCGCGAAATCTCCAGCGGGCCGACATGAATGGGAGAACAGATGACGGAGAGATCCGGCGCCGCCGTTACGGGAACGGCGCCGGCCCCCGCGGCGCGGCTAGAGCCCAATGCGATCGGCGTGGCGCAGGACACGGTCATCGGCATGGCCTCGTCGGCTCCGGCCGCGACCGTCGGCCTGTCGCTGGCGGCGCTCGCCGCGGCGACGGCTTACGGCGCCGGGCCTATCCTGATCCTGACCGCGGTTCCCATGCTCATCATCGCCAACGCCTACCGCCGGTGTAACTTGTGGAACGCGAACTGCGGCGCCTCCTTCGAGTGGGTGGGCCGGGCGATCAATCCCTACCTCGGCTTTCTGACCGGCTGGCTGATGATCGCGGCCTATATCATCGGGACGGTCGCGGAGGTTCTCCTGCTCGGGCCATCGGTCCTCGCCGTCTTTGGCTCCAATTCGACCAACACCTGGGCCTATGTCGGCATTGGCGCGGCCATGGGCCTCATCATGCTCGTCATCGCGGTCGTGGGCATTAAAATCACCGCCCGGGTCCAGGTCAGCATGGCGCTGGTCGAGTACCTGATCCTGATTGGCCTGGCGATCGCCGGCCTCGTCTGGGTGCTCGGTCATCACGCCGGATCGGTTTCGTTCAGCAAGGGCTGGCTGAGCCTCAGCGGAATCAATGGCAAGGGCAGCGCCGTGGCGGGGTTCCTGGTCGCGGTGTTCGTCTACGGCGGATGGGACGGCACCCTGTACGTCAACGAGGAGGTCAAGCACCGGCGCGTTAACCCTGGCCGGGCCGCCATCCTGGCGGTTGCCCTGCTGGCGATCATCTACACCCTGGCCCAGGTGGGCTTTCAGGGAGTCGTCTCGCCGGCCAAGCTTCAGGCGGCCTCGGCTAACGGCACCGCGCTCGTCTACGTGGCCAACGCACTGGGCGGCGGGTTCTGGGCCAAGGCCATGGCGCTGTCCATCGCGCTGTCGGTGATCGCCACCACCGGCACCGGCATCGTGCTGAGCTCGCGGATCGTCTACGGCATGGCCAGCTACCGGGCCCTGCCGGAATTCCTCGCCAACGTGTCCCGCCGGTGGGCCACGCCCGTCGCCGCGAGCGTCATCGTCGGCTTGCTCATCGTCGGGCTCAGCGCCGTCTACTTCCTCGCCACCTCGGTGCAGAATGCGTTCTTCGACGTCATCGACGTGACCGGCCTGCTGTTCTCCATCTTCTACATCCTCACCGCGCTCGCCGCCATCACCTATTACCGGCGTCGCGTCTTCAGCGGCTTCCGGGACTTCGTGATCCTCGGCGGGCTCCCGCTCGCGGCGGCCGTGTTCCTCGGCTGGATCCTGGTCAAGTCGCTGCAGGCGGCCCCGTCGACCCAGATCTGGTCGATGATCGGCATCGTCGTCGCCGGCCTCATCCTGATGCTGTCCGCGCGCTTTGTCCTGCGGTCGCCGTTCTTCCAGATCCAGCGGGAGAGCTACACCCAGAGCTAACCCCCGGGCAGCTAGCCGCCGGGGAATGCCTGCTTATCGGCCCGCTATGTTGATCAGGCTCTCTCGTACGGCCTGCGTCAGCGGGTCCCCGGCCGGCAGCGTCCGCTCACACCGCGTGACGGTATCGCGGAGCAGCGTCGTCGCGTCCGTCAGCCGGCCCGCCGCATAGTAGGCATGCGCGAGGTTCGCGCGGTGCGCCAGCGTATCCGGGTGATCGGCGCCGAGCACCCGCTCGTAACCCGTCCGGGCCTGCTCGTAGTGCTGCAGCGTGGAGGCCATCCGGCCCGCCGAGTGATAGGCGGACCCGAGGCTGCCGCGGGTCGCGATGGTGTCGAGATGGTCGGGGCCCAGGACACGCTCCCGGTCGGCGAGGGTCCGCTTGTACTGGGCGAGCGCCTCCTTGAGGCGGCCATCGGCCAGGTAGGCCTCGGCCAGCTTCTGCCGCGTCATCATGGTGTCCGGATGCCGGGCTCCCTGCAGCCGCTCGCGCACGGCCAGGGTGTGCTGGCGCAACTGGATAGCGGCGGGAAGCTGGCCCGCGCCGCCCAGGGCCGCGGCGAGCTCATCCCGCGCGTCCAGCGTGTCCAGGTGATCAGATCCGCGAACGCGCTCATAGTCGCCGACCGCCCCGTCCAGTACGGTCACGGCCTCATCGAGCTGGCCGGCAGCCACTAATGCGTGCCCGAGGTTACGCCGGGCCTCGATGGTGCCGGGGTGATCTGGCCCCAGCGCGCGGATGCGCCTGGTCAGAACCCACTGGAACCACGGAACGGCGTCCGCCGAGCGCCCGGCCGCCAGGCAGGCGCCGGCCAGTTGCTCGCCGACCACCAGGGTGTCCGGATGGCCGGGCCCGAGCACCCGGTCGCTGACCGCGACCAGCTCTCTCCAGTACGCGACGGCGGGCCCGGCCAGGCGCGCGCTGTCCAGGCTCTGCCCGGCTCGCAGCAGGACCTCATGACAGCCGTCAGCCCACAGCAGGTCCCCAGCCGCCTGCTGAAGACTGGCGGTACATGCCCGCAGGATTCCGGCGGCTTCGCTGCCCCGGTCGTCCTCCGGCCATGCCTCTAGCAGCGCGTCCGCTACCGCCCTGGCCGCCCGGGGCAGCATCTCGGGCGGCATCGCCGTCCGGATGGCCGTCTGAACCACCGGGCTCATCCGGATCGTCGGCCACGTGCCGGTAGCGTCAATCTCCAGCAGGCCCGCCCGCTCCAGTATGAGCAGCGCGTCACGGGCCCGGTCCTGGCTGACCGGATCTTTGCCGCTGTCGCTGGTCAGGTACTGCCGCGCGGCCGGGGTGGTGAGGACCGCGCCGGGAATCCCCTGGCCGTCCAGCAGCGCGGCCAGCGCCAGCAGGGACTGCGAGGCCCCGTCCGGTGACAGCCGGTCAGCCTGCTCGACCGAAAATGTCCAGGTGACAGCGGCGGCGGGCGGCACCGTGCCGCCGTCCGCCTCGGCTAGCTGGTCGCGCCTGCGGGCGAAGTAACCCCGGTAGTCCCGGCAGGACAGCGCCGACTCCGCGATCACCGCGCTGGCCTGCGCCAGCGCCAGCGGCTCGCAGCCCAGATCCTTGACGAGGTCGATCGCTCCCAGGCGCTGATCCGGGTCCGCGGTCAGCCGTCCCATCAGGTAGCCGAGCGCCTCGCGCGGGCTGAGCGCCCCGACCGGCAGGACGAGCGCCTTGGCCTGAGCCGGCAGCGTCCCGGCGGTCCTGGTCGTGATCAGCACCCGGCCCGACGCCCCGGCCGGCCACAGTCCTTCCAGATCCGCCGCGTCGGACAGGTTATCGAGCACCACCAGCCAGGGACGGCTGGTCTCGCCCAGCCAGCTCACGAAGCGGGCGGCCACCGACTCGCCGTCCCCGGCGGGATCGGTTCCGATCGCCGCGGCCGCTGCCTCCACGTAGCCGGACATCACCGAGGCCCGGCTCGTCGCGACTATCCAGACCAGCAGCTCCACGTCTCGGGAGTGCCACAGTGACTCGGCGTAATGTACGGCGAGCTGGGTCTTACCGCACGATCCCAGCCAGTCCCGCCACTCCGCGGCGACCGCCCGGGAGGGGGCGAGCACGGCGGCGGTACCCGGAGTCAGAGCCGAGCCCAGACCGGGGGCGGTCTCGGGCCTCGTGCTGAAGCCATCGGCAAGAGGCGGCATCGCGCCGGATCGAACCGGCCACACCAGTGGCCCCCCCTGCGTCCCCGCCGGCTGGCCGGTCGAAGCGACCATTTTATGTACTACCTTCCGTTATTTTTCAAATCACCTCAGGCTCTTCGCGCTGGCCTACCCCTGGGTGACGGCGGCGCGCTGGGATGCGGAGGACGCGGGTCTGCTCGCGAGGACATACTCGACCAAAGTGATCAGGACCTGCTTCACGGAGTTGAGCTCGCGGGCGTCGAAAAGCACGGCCGGAACACGCGGATCCAGGTCGAGCGCAATCCGTACGTCTTCGGGATCATAGTCGGGAGCGTCGTCGAAGCAGTTGATAGCGACTAGGAACGGTATCTGCCGCTTCTCGAAATAGTCGACCGCCGGAAAGCAGTCCCCCAGGCGGCGGGTATCGGCCAGGATCACCGCGCCGAGTGCGCCGTAGGACAATTCGTCCCACATTGGCCAGAACCGCTCCTGGCCGGGCGTCCCGAACAGGTAAAGCACCACGCGGCTGCCGATGGTGATCCGGCCGAAGTCCATGGCGACGGTCGTCGTCTTCTTGCCGTCCACGCCGCTGAGATCATCGAGGGCGATGCCCGCACCGGTCATGGGCTCCTCGGTGCGCAGCGGCCGGACCTCGCTGATCGCCCCGACCATGGTCGTCTTGCCCGCGCCGAAGCCGCCCGCGATGAGGATCTTGAACGCGGTGAGCTGGCCGACGGCGGCACTGTCAGAGGGCGCGGAGCCCATGCAGGACCTCCCTCAGCAGGTCAGCGCTGGGCTGCTCGTCGACGGGCCGCTGGGGCACGACGGTGATCCGGCCCTGGGCCGTCAGGTCGGCCAGCAGCACGCGAATCACCCCCAGCGGCAGCGCGGTATCGGATGCCAGGTCGGCCACGGTCGTCGGCTGCCGGCACAGGCTCAAGATCCTGAGGTACTCGGGGACCAGCGGGGCCGGGTCTTCGGTCTTGCCGTCCGGCTCGGCCGGGACCGCCGCGACGACGACCGCGATCACGTCCAGCATCTCGCCGTCCGCGGGCTCGGTCCGGCCGCCCGTCAGCGCGTAGGGGCGGACCGCCGGTCCAGGGTCCCGGCTACCCCACCCGTCGCCCGCGCCCATGGCCAGCTCACTCCGCCGGGCGCTGGTCGGCCGGGAACCTCGAAGCGGACGCCAGGTGCGGTCCGGCTCGCTTGACCAGCATCGCCATCTCGTAAGCGACCAGTCCCGCATCCGCGTCCGCGGGGCACAGGGCAGCCAGGCAGCTGTCCTGACCCGCCGAGGTGACGAAAAGGAGCGCGTCCCGCAGTTCGATGATGCTCTGCCGGACCTCGCCGACCCCGAAGCGATCTCCGGTGCCCTTGGCCAGGCTCTGCAGGCCGGCGGCCAGCGCCGACAGGTGCTCGGCATCTTCGCGGTTCAGGTCGCTGGAGGCCGCCATCACGAGTCCGTCGCGGGACAAGATGACGGCTCGGCGGAAGTGGTCCACGCGGGCTGCCAGGTCATCGAGCAGCCAGTCCAGGTCCCGCTGCTGGCCGACCCTGCCCTGCTCCTGCATCACACCTCCTCGTTTCGCGGCGGCACGGATTCCTTTCTCGCCGCCCGCGCGCTGTCGCCAGCGGCGGCGCGCTCGGCGGCCGGGGTGGCAGCGGTCCCGGTGTCAGGGACGGGGGGAGCGGGGGCCGGGTCGGGCGTCCCCTCCTCGCGGCCGCGGCGCCAGCCGCCCTGCAGCGAGGCGGCCAGATCGCGGGCCTGTTCCGGCGGGCGGATGCCGGGCGGCGCGGCCAGCAGCCCGGCATCCGCTGAGCTCGCCGAGGCAGGCGGATTGTCCTTCAGGTGCGGGGACAGGTTCGCCTGGCGGATCCGCCGAGGCAGGCCGCGGTAGGAATCGCCGCCGACCGGTCGGCCGGAGCGACTCTGGGCGGCTCCGGGCTGGCCTGCTCCGGGCTGGGCGGCTCCGGGCTGGGGCGTCACCGAAAGCGCCGAAGGTGCCTGGCGCTGGCCGACCAGGGCCAGTCCGCTGCCGCCGCGCAGGTTGAGCCCGGCGGGCCTGGCCATCGCCGGGCGAGCGCCGGGCTGCGGGTCCGCGTCCACCGCGCTGGCCGGCACCACGATGTGGTTGGGCATCAGCACGATAGCCGTGGTGCCCCCGTAGGGAGACGGGCGCAGCGAGACCCGGACGCCGTAACGGGCGGCCAGCTTCGCGGCTACGAACAGGCCCAGCCGGTCCGCGCTGGCCAGGTCGAAGTCGGGTGGCAGGGCGAGCTTCTCGTTGAGCTCGTTCAGCTGACCGGACTCGATGCCCAGCCCGCGGTCGTCGATCTCGATGGCGTAGCCATTGGCGACCCGGCCGGCCCTGACCTCCACCGCCGTGCCCGATGGCGAGAACATGGTGGCGTTCTCCATCAGCTCGGCCAGCAGGTGAATCATGTCCGCCGCGGCCGATCCCGCCACGGCCTCGCCGGTGTGCGTGACGACCGATACCCGGGTGTAGTCCTCGACCTCCGCCATCGCTCCCCGGATGACGTCGATGACCGGAATCGGCTCGCGCCAGGAGCGCGCCGGCGCCGACCCGGACAGGATGGTCAGGCTCTCGGCGTGACGGCGCATCCGGGTGGTGAGGTGGTCGAGCGAGAACAGGTCGGCTAGGGCGGCGGGATCGGACGCCTTCTGCTCCAGCGCGTCGATCAGTCGCAGCTGCCGCTGCAGCAGCGACTGGTTCCGCCGGGCCATGCTCACGATGACCAGCCGGAGGCCGTCGCGGAGACTGGCCTCGCTGGCCGCGGCGACGCCGACCGCCGACCCCAGGCTGGCGATAGCCGCGGCGGCCCGGGCAACCTCGGCGGTTCTGGGCCGCGCGGCGTGCACTCCGCCTAGCGGACGGTCCCCGGATTGCGGTGACTGCTCCCCGTCATGCGGTAGCTGCTCATCCTCCAGGTGCTGGGCAGCGGCCGTCAGCGCCGCGATGTCCCGGGAGAGCCGACGCGCGAACGAACCCATCACCATGACCGCGACGAGGATCACGACGATGCCCGCGGCTATTAAGACCGCATGCTCAGCCAGCTGCCGGTGGTTGCGGAGCGAGAGGCCGTGCCCGACCAGCGTCCTGTCAAAGGGGGCGGTCATGACCGCGCTCCAGAGCAGCGCCAGGCAGAATGCCGGCACAAGCACCATCACGGCGAAGGTGAACCGGATTGAACGCTGCGCGGTGCGCGGCCGCTCCGGGCCTCCCAGGCTCGATGCGCCCATGTTGGTCTCTCCTGGATCGATCCGTGCACGGAGCCCGGCACTGGCAGCCGAACTTGCAGCTAGCGCCAGTGCACTATCCTGCGCCATTGAGCACCAATTGTCATGGAGCTTTGGGAAAGTCGTCGCAGTGAGGCACCGGATAGTTATGCAGGCTTCCGATGTGGTATATGAGGCGCTGGTGGCCTGGTCCCATGGCGCACCTTACGGCGCAGGCCAGCGTCGGCACGCAATGATGATCGCGATGCTGACGCTGCGATTGGGCGTCCGGTGCTAGCGGAAATCCTGCCGCCGGAGGTAATGGCCGCTGAGGCGTTCGGGGATCTGCCTGATGCCGTGCTGTTCCCGGCGGAGGAGGCCGTCATCGCCAGGGCCGTGGACAAGCGGCGCCGGGAATTCACGACCGCCCGGGCGTGTGCCCGCGCGGCGCTGGCCCGGCTCGGCCTGCCGCCTGCGGCGATCCTGCCCGGCGCGGCCGGCGCGCCGCAGTGGCCGCCCGGCGTCGTGGGCAGCATGACCCACTGCGCCGGCTACCGCGGCTCGGCCGTCGCCTGGGCCCGGGACGTGCTGGCCCTCGGGCTGGATGCCGAGCCCGATGCGCCCCTGCCCGAGGGGGTGCTGGGCACGGTGGCCGTGGCCGACGAGCGCGCCGCGCTGCGCGCCCTGGCCCAGGCGGCGCCGGCGCCGTGCTGGGACCGGCTGCTGTTCAGCGCCAAGGAGTCGGTCTATAAGGCATGGTTCCCGCTCACCGGGCGCTGGCTGGGCTTCGAGGACGCGGTCATCACCTTCGACGCGGCAGGCGGCACGTTCGCCGCGCGGTTGCTCGTCCCGGGCCCGCGACTGGACGGCCGGCTACTGACGGGGTTCACCGGCCGGTGGCTGGCCCGCGACGGACTGGTGCTGACGGCGATCGCGGTACCCCGTGGCGTTACTCCGGGGTGAGATCAGGGACGCCGGTAGCCGATGAACAAGTTGCGGGGCCTGCGGCCGGCGGCGTCCTGCCCGGTGACCCCCTGAGCCCCGGACCCGACCGCGAATCCGGGCTCCGGGTCGAAGCCCGCGCCCGCGAGCAGCCGTAGCCAGGCCGCGCGGCTGAAGGCGCCCAGACGGTGGGTCTCGTGCACCACCTGAACCGTGCCGTCCGCGGCGCGCAGCGTGAACTCGTACTCGGCCTGAACCCACGTATCGGCCGGATCGGGATCCCACGTCCACTCGCGAAAGCTGGCCTGGCGGCCCGACAGGTCGCTGCCGCCGCCCTGCCCGCGGGACGCCCGGAAGGTGTCCGCGACATGGTCGGGGACGAACAGGGCAATGCCGCCAGGACGGCAGTGCGCGAAGGCCGTCTCGACCACCTGCCGCAGGTCGGCTTCGCTGGTCATGTAGTCGACGGCGTCATGGGCCAGGACCGCGTCGAAGGTGGCGCCGAGCCGGACAGTCCGCATGTCGCCCTGCTGGTGCGCGCACTCGGGGTTGAGCCGGCGCGATGCCGACAGCATCTCCTCCGAGATGTCCAGCAGTGTCAGTATCAGGTGGTCCTTGAGGTGGACGGCGTTGTGGCCGCCACCGCTGCCGAGGTCCAGCACCTCGCGCACGGGAGTCGGCGCGCGGCGCAGTACCGTCGCCAGGTAGGCGGCCTCCTCCGCGTACTCTTCCGGAGGGGAGATCAGCGGCCACCACGCGGCCAGATCCTGGTAGAGGCGGTACTCCTCCGGCGTGCCGGTCATGCGACCATCCTGGCGCACTCGGGGGCAACTGATACGAAGGGGACTATGTCTGATCACCCGCCTGAGACAGGCCCGCGGGCAGCGGCCGGGGAGACGGCGGCCGGGGAGACCCTGCGGACTGAGGCCGAGCAGACCCTGCGGGCCCTGGCCGGGCCCGCAGCCCGGCTCCGCGAGGACCAGTGGCGCGCCATCGCGGCCCTGGTCAGTGAGCGGCGCCGGGCCCTCGTCGTGCAGCGCACCGGCTGGGGGAAATCGGCGGTCTACTTCACGGCCACGGCCCTGCTGCGCGCCCGCGGCGCCGGCCCGTCGGTCATCGTGTCACCGCTGATCGCCCTCATGCGTAACCAGATCGAGGCCGCGGACCGAGCCGGAATCCGCGCACGCACCGTGAACTCGGCCAATGCGGGCGACTGGGACGAGGTCTACGCGGAGGTGACCGCAGGAGCCGTCGACGTCCTGCTCGTCAGTCCGGAGCGGCTGAACAACCCGGGCTTCCGCGACCTGGTCCTGCCCAAGCTCATCGCCGCCGCCGGGATGCTCGTGGTGGATGAGGCGCACTGCATCTCCGACTGGGGCCACGACTTCCGCCCGGACTATCGGCGGCTGCGGACGCTGCTGGCGGAACTGCCGCCCGACGTGCCGGTCCTTGCGACCACCGCGACTGCCAATACCAGGGTGACCCGCGACATCGCCGAGCAGCTCGGCGCCGGCGGGGGCGCGCAGACGCTGGTGCTGCGCGGGTCCCTGGACCGGGCCAGCCTGCACCTGGCCGTCGCCGCGCTGCCGACGGCCCAGCAGCGGCTGGCGTGGCTGGCCGAGCACCTCGATGAGCTCGCCGGCTCGGGCATCATCTACACGCTGACCGTCGCCGCCGCCCGCGAGGTCGCCGGCTTCCTGCGCGAGCGCGGCCACCTCGTCGCCTCCTACACGGGTCAGGACGACCACCCCGAGCGGATGGCCGCCGAGAACGCGCTGCTCGGCAACGAGATAAAGGCACTTGTGGCGACCAGCGCGCTCGGCATGGGGTTCGACAAGCCCGACCTCGGGTTCATCGTGCACCTCGGGGCCCCGCAGTCGCCGATCGCTTACTACCAGCAGATCGGCAGGGCCGGGCGTGGCGTCGACCGCGCGGATGTGGTCCTGCTGCCCGGTCGTGAGGACGCCGATATCTGGGCGTATTTCGGTTCGCTGGCATTCCCGCCCGAAGGGGTGGTCCGGGCGACCCTGGCCGCGCTGGCGGAGGCCGGCCGCCCGCTGTCCACGGCGGCGCTGGAAACCCGGGTCGACCTGACCCGCAGCAGGCTGGAGATGATGCTCAAGGTGCTCGACGTGGACGGGGCCGCCCGGCGGGTCAGCGGCGGCTGGACCGCGACCGGGCAGGCCTGGGCCTACGACGCCGACCGTTACGCGCGGGTGGCGGCCGAGCGGGCCAGGGAGCAGCGCGCGATGCTCGGCTACATCGAGACCGGCGGCTGCCGGATGGAGTACCTGCGCCGGGAGCTGGACGACCCGGACGCCCAGCCGTGCGGCCGGTGCGACAACTGCACGGGCCGGCACTGGCCCGTGACGGTGTCGCCGGCCGGCAGCGAGGCCGCCCGCGAGCGGCTGCTCCGCCCCGGTACCGAGCTGAAGCCCCGCCAGATGTGGCCGACGGGCATGCGCGAGCTCGGCATCGACCTGTCCGGCCGCATCCCGCCGGGGCTCCAGGCCCGGCCGGGCCGGGCGGTGGCCAGCCTGACGGACCTGGGCTGGGGTCCGCGGCTTCGAGCGCTGCTGGCCGAGCCTCCCGAGCCCGGCCAGCCGGGGGCGGACGCGCCGGGGGCGGACGCGCCGGTCCCGCCCGACCTGATCGACGCCGTCGTCAAGATCCTGGCGGCCTGGGACTGGGACGAGCGGCCAGTCGCCGTGGCGACGCTCCCGTCACGGTCGCACCCCGAGCTGATCGCGAGCCTGGGCCGCCGGATCGCCGAGATCGGGCGGCTGCCCTATGCCGGCTCGCTGCAGTACGCGGCGCAGGCCGGTGTCCCGGCCGCATTGGCCCCGCCACGTCGTGGCCGCCAGTCCAACAGCGCGCAGCGGCTCCAGGTCGTCTGGCAGGCGATGAGCATCCCCAGCCCCGTGCGGGAGGTGCTCGTCAGCGTCGGCGGGCCGGTGCTGCTCGTGGACGACCGGATCGAGACCGGATGGACGATGACGGTGGCCGCGGAGCTGCTCCGGGACGCCGGCGTGCCCGCCGTCCTGCCCTTCGTGCTCGCGGCGGGTTAAGCCGGCTTGCGCGGGGCGTGCCGGCCCGCGGGCCCTGCCGCCCCCGCGGTTCCCGTGGTTACCGTGGTTCCCGCCGTCTTTCGGGGCTGCGGCCGGCGGGCGGCCTGCTGCCGGCGGGGCCGCTGGCCGAGCAGCTTCGCCTTAGCTGCGGCGGCCGCTACCGCGGCCCGGCGGGCCCGCGCGGCCGGGGAGTTGTAGATCGACACCTGGCGGGCCAGGCCGCGGGTCATCCACCCCAGCATGGGCGGCAGTAGCTTCCGCCAGGTCGGCATGGTGTGGCTGCCCGGCACCAGCCTGAGCGTCACGGCTGGCTGGCGTATCTGCAGGAGCTGACCGAAAGTCTGGGCGCTTTGCACGTCGCCGGGGTCCTGCAGCCCGGCGCCCAGCCAGAACTGGGGCACCGGCCGCCCGATCGGCAGCGACCGGAGCAGATCCAGCGGATTGTTGAGCTGCGCCTGAAGGCGGTTCCCCCCGAAGGGACCCACCCGCCGTGTCGGGTTCATGAGCTGGTTGTCTGAGGGCTGGAAATAGCCGCTGAGGACGCCCGCGTAGCTATATTCCCGGCCATGCTGGAGCCCGAGGTTGGCCGCGCAGAAACCGCCCTCGGAGTAACCCGCGATGCCCCAGCCCAGCCCCGGCGGCTGGACGCGCAGTTCACGGGCGATGTAGGCGGGCAGGTCTCTGGCGAGGTAGGTGTCGTCCTGCGGGCCCTTCGACTGGTTGAGGCACTGCAGCGACACCCCGAGGCCGCCGTTGGCATCGGGGATGACCAGGACCGCGGGCTTGGCCCGGTGCGCGCTGACCAGCGAGTCGAGTATCTGGTTGACGCCGAGCACGGTAATCCAGTCCGAGGGCTGGCCGGGGAACCCATGGAGCAGCTCGACGACCGGAAACCGATATTTCTGATAGTGACCGGGCCAGAAGTACTGCGGCGGCAGGAAAACGTAGACCAGCCTGGTGATACCGCTGGTCGGCCCGTGGATGTTCAGGCGCAGGGTCAGGCCGAACTGCCGGGCGATGGCCGTGTCCATGTGATGGCCGTCGAGAGCGCTAAATCCGGTCATCAGGGCGTTGCCCGATGCCGATACCGTAGTGGCCGGCGCGCCCTGGTTGGTGAGGTCCGCTACGGCTGCGCCCCAGCTTTGGTAATAATCATAATATTTGTTTACCACAGCTATGCCGAATGTCATCGCCGGGATGAATGCCAGGAAAGCAGCCAGAACCCGTACGGCCACGTACCTGGCTGTCAGCATCCACCACAGCAAGGCTCCGAAAGCGACGACCAGCAGCACGAAAAGCACTGTGCTCTGCGGTTCCAGCATTCGCGACTCCGATGCGCTACTCGCCTACTCGCCTACTGGCCTCTTGCCGCATTATTAACGGCCGAGCGGCGCGCCGAGTGCCCATCCCGCAGTTTCCGGGCTGGGCGCCCGGCGGCAGCGCCCTGCTGGCGCGAGATCAGCTCCGGCTGGATACCGTGTCCGCCGCGCCGACCGGCGCCGCGACCGCCACGCCCGCCGGGCCCGCCGGGCCCGCGGCGGCCGCTGTGGTCGCCGCGGCCCTGAGCTGTTCCAGCCGCCGCTTCGATGGCAGCAGGGTGATCGCCAGGATGGCACCGAGCCCGAACAGGGCGGCGGAGGTGACGAAGGCCAGCCGGTAGCCGTGGGTGGCCGCGATCGCCGGGGCCAGCGCGCCCGTGTGGTGCGCGGCGAGGTAGCTGGCCGTGGCCGTCAGCGCCACCGTGCTCAGCGCGGCCGTGCCAATCGAGCCGCCCACCTGCTGCATCGTGTTGACCAGGGCCGACGCCACGCCCGAGTCCTTGCGGTCCACGCCGGCCGTGGCGGTGTTGATGGCCGGCGAGATGATCATGCCGAAGCCCAGGCCCAGAACCAGCAGTGCCGGCAGCACGCTGGAGGCATAGCTGGACGTCACCGTGATCTGGGTCAGGTAGGCCATCGCGCCCGCACCGAGCAGCATCCCTGTCGAGATGAGGACTCGGGGACCGAACCGGGGCAGCGTCACGATGCTGGAGGTGTTGGAGCTCACCAGGATGCAGGCGATCATCGGCAGGAAGGCCAGGCCGGAGGTAACCGGGCTGTAGCCCCGGACCTGCTGGAGGTAGTAGGTCAGGAACAGGAAGACACCGAAAACCGCGATCCCGGCGATGCCGACGGAGACATAGGCGCCACCGCGGGTGCGGTCGAGGATCACGCGCAGCGGCAGCAGCGGATGGCTGACCCGCTGCTCTGCGATGGCGAAGCCCGCGAGCAGCAGCACGCCCGTGATGAGGGCGCCGATGGTCAGGCCGGCGCCCCAGCCGGCCGTCTCGGCGTGCGAGAAGCCGAACACGATGCAGAACAGGCCTGAGGAGGCGAGCAGCGTTCCGGCGATGTCCATCCGCGGGCGGCTGGCCGGCCTGACGCTGTGCATGTAGGCCAGCGCCCCGGTCACCGCGATGGCGGCGAAGATCAGGTTCACGTACAGCGTCCAGCGCCAGTTCAGGTACTCCGTTAGCACTCCGCCCAGGATCAGGCCGACGGCGCCGCCCCCGCCGGCGACCGAGCCGAAGATGCCGAACGCCTTGCCCCGCTCGCGCGGATCGCGGAACGTGCTGACCAGGGTCCCGAGGGCGGCTGGCGCCAGGATCGCGCCGAAGGCGCCCTGCAGGGTCCGGGCGGTGACGAGCATGCCGAACGAGACCGCGGCGCCGCCCAGGGCCGAGGAGAGCGCGAATCCCGCCATGCCGGTGATGAAGACCCACTTGCGGCTGAACATGTCGCCGATCCGGCCGCCGAGCAGGAGCAGGCTCCCGAAGGCCAGGGCGTAAGCCGTGACCACCCACTGCCGGTCGCTGTTAGGGAATCCCAGCGCATGCTGGGCGGAGGGCAGCGCGATATTGACGATGGTGGCGTCGAGCACCACCATCAGCTGGGCAACCGCGACGACTACCAGGATCAGCCAGCGGTGGTCGCGGCCGGGCGGCTGCTGGACTTCGCTTGCTGGTGATGACATGGACATAATCTCCGCTACGTCGTGAGGGTGAGCCCGGCGGCGGCTCGCCGCGGCAGGGCGGTCATGAGCTGCTGGGTGCCGGCGTCGGTGCCGGGCAGGCGAGGAGGGCCGCGGTGGCGTTGTCCAGGACGTCGAGCAGGCGCATCATCGTCGCCCGGTCGGCGGCGTCCAGCGCGCCGAAGACGTGCCCGAGCAGGCGTTCCCGGGTGCCGGACGCCACGGTGAGCGCGGCTTCGCCCGCGCTGGTCAGGGCGACGAGCTTGGCGCGGCGGTCGGTCGGGTCCGGCTGGCGGGCCACCAGTCGGTCGCGCTCCAGCGCGTCGACGATGTCGGTAATGCTGTGCGGGGAGAGGCCCAGCGCGGCGGCCAGCACGCTCTGCCGGGTGGGACCGCGGCGCAGGTGACCCAGGACCTTCGTGCGAGCCAGGCTCAGCCCGCAGTCGGTCATCCCGTCGTCAACCGCCCGGCGCATGCGATGGTGGACGGTGAGATAGCGCTCACCCACCTGCTCTGCCGTAATCATCGCCTGGACCTGACTTTCCCGACTGGGCCACGGTGCCGGCCGCGCTACGGCTGGCAGCACACCCACCGCGGGTCATCCGTGACATGCCTCATAATGAGGAACCTCACTAATATACCTCAGGCGACAGCGGGTGCGGGTCCGGCGGCCGGCCGGGAGAGCTAGCCGGCCGGGAGAGCTAGCCGGCCGGGTGGTCGATGTCCACCGGGGGCAGGCCCTCGACCTGTTTCTTGGTGATGGACAGGCGGATGCCGTCGTCGGTTCCGGTCACCTTGCCGATCGGGATGGCGACGTCCTTGCGCCCCCACAGGTGCCCCTCCTGGAGCAGCACATGGGTCACATGGTGGCTGCGCGGTTCTATAACGAGCCCCTGGACGCGGCCGATGTCGCCGTCGGTGGCGTGGACGTGCTCACCTCGGCGCACGGTCACCTCCCCTGCGGGAACGGAATCGTAGGTGATGGTCTGAGAGACGCCCGCCAGGTCGGGGCCGGGCCCGACGCCCATGCCGGCCGGCCCGCCCATGCCGCCGCCCAGGCCGTAGTAGGGCCAGGCGATCACCTGATCGGGACCATAGGCGGCATAGCCGCTGCTGCCGGGGATGAACTGGGTGTCCTCGGCGGAGTCAAGCTGCTGGAACTCCGCGATGGTGCAGTTCAGCCGGATATCCTCCGCGTCGCCGGAAACCAGGTCAAGCGGCACCAGCCGGCCCAGGCCCTGCCGGTGCTTCGGCTCGATGACCAGATGCGTCATCGTCTGCGCGACGGGGTCGATGACCACGCGGCTGACCTTGCCGCAGACCCCGTCGCTGCAACTAGCGCTGGCCCCGATAACGAAATCCGCCGTCCCCGTCATGGCGTGCTCCTTGCTGGCTAGCCGCGGGCGCCGTCCCCTGGTGCCCGTCACCCGCTGTGATCAGCTGAGCGTGGCCATACCCGCTGGGAGCGGAACTTCTACCCGGAATGGCCCTCGGACCTGGCCCCGCCACAAGCGGCTACTTGGGTCTGAGACTGCAGCGCGGCGCCCGCTCACTCGCTCGCTCAGCTCTCCCCAGATCAAGACAGGCTAAGGCGCGCCATTTTTCATGCCAGGGACCTTGATGGGGTGGCTGTCAAATAGCAGCTCAGGAGCAGGGTCCTGGATTCGCGACCTGCGCAGTCACGACAAGTCCTATCATCGGGCCATGATGGCGGTCGGCTATCTAGCGCTCCGGCCTGTCCGCGGCGCCTCGCAGGAGGCGCGAGCTGGCCCGGCGATGACCACGCTGACGACGGTGGCCGCCCGGATGGCGTCCGCGATCCGCGGCATCGCGCTTGGCTATATCGCCATTCAGGTAATTATCTGGCGCTCGTTCTATGCCGCTGATCCGTGGCGCATCACCGGACCCGTCGTGGCGGCGGCGTGCGCGGTCGCGGTGGTGGGTTACCTCCGGTGGCGCCCGCCCGGCTCGCGCCCGCCCGGCTGGCGGCTGGCCGTGGCCGACTCAGCCGTTCAGGTGGCCCTGGCGCTCGGCGCCGTGTCGTGCGTGCCGTCGGCCATGCGCGGCGACACGGCCAACTGGCTCTACATCGGGATGGCGAGCCAGCTCGTCATCCCGGCCTGGTTCTCGCCCGCCCCGGTCTTCGTGCCGCTGGCCCTTGCCTCGGGCACGGCCTACTGGGCGGGCGCCGTGATGTCGCCGGCGGGTGCCGGGGCCACGGCCAATTCCCCGGCCGCGGCGGCGGCCTTTCTCTTCGCGGTCGCCGTCGTCGCCAGGTGCGGGCTGCGGATGATCTACCGCCGCGCGGCCGCCGCGGACGTCTGGCTGGCGCGCGCGGATCGTGACTCCCGGGTGCAGTACGTCGCCTTGTCCAGGAACACCGAGCGGCGTGAGCACGAGCGCCTGCTGCACGACACGGTGCTCAACACGCTGACCGCGCTGGCCCGCCGGGCCGGCAGCCGCGCGGATGAGGTGGTGGCCCGCTCCCGGCACGACGTCACGCTGGTGGAACGGGTCCTCACCCAGGCCGGCGATCTGGGGCCGCCGCCCGGGGGGCCCGATGGCGGCTTGCTGGCCGGACTCGGGGCCATGGCCACGCGCATGCGCTCTGGTGGCCTGCTCGTGCACGTCGATGTCGCCCGCCGCGGCCCGGCGGGCGATGCCGGCCCCGTCGCGGAGCGTGGCGGCCCCTTAGGGGATGAGCGGGATGAGCGGGATGAGCGGGTGCTGGCCGTGCCGGCGCAGGTCGCCCGGGCGATCACGCAGGCGGCGGGCGAGGCGCTCGCGAACGTGGCCGCCCACGCCGGAACCGGCGAGGCCTGGGTCGTGGTTGACCTGATCGCGGCCGGCGCCGGGCAGCCGGGCGGACTGCGGGTGACCGTGCGGGACGAGGGCGCCGGATTCGATCAGGCCCGCGTCGATCCGGCCCGGCTCGGCCTGCGGCGGTCGATCGTGGAGCGCGCCGCCGACTGGGGCGCGCAGGCATCGATCCGGTCGGCGCCCGGCGAGGGCACGGTGGTGACCCTGTGCTGGACGGCGCCGGCGGATACCGGCCGCGATGCCGCCGCCAGCCCGAGCCGCGGCGGCGGGGCGGGCGACGCTTACGACTTTGACCTGTCGCGGATGGCCGGGACGGTCGCCGCCATCTGGCAGGTCACCCTCCTGATTCAGGTGCTGGCCTACCTGCACGACTACTGGCGGCCCGCGGTGGTGATCGCGGTGTGGGCAGGCCTGCTGGCCGCCGCGGCCTGGCTGGTGCCCCGGGCCCGGGCGGGCGGCCTGTCCGGAGCGGAGGCGGTCGCCGCGGTGGCTATCGCCGTGGCCGCGGTCGCCCTGGTGGGCTGGCAGCGCCGGGCGCATGGCGCCGGCGGGACGGTGGACTGGTCGGTGGCGGGGACGGGATGGCTGCTCGCCCTGGTCGCGCTCAGCCGCCCGGCCCGGCTGTGGGTGTCGGGGGCGATCCTGGTCTTCGCCGCCCATGCCGTCGTCGCCATCCCCGTGCTGGGAACGGCGTCGCTCGGCCTGGCGCGGCTCGCGGCCACCGCCTACACCCTGATCGTGGTGCTGGCCGTCTTCGGCGCCATGCGCCCGGCCGTGCGCACCCAGGCCGCGATGGCCGCGCGCCGGGCGGCGCTGGTCAGCCGGGCGGCGGCGGAGAGCGCCGCGGCCGACGCGGTCCGGGCGGACCGGCGCGAGCGGCTCGCCTTGCTGGAATCCGAGGCGCTCCCGCTGCTGCGCGGCATCTGCGATGGCACGCTGGACGCCGCCGACCGCGACGTGCGAGACAGATGTGCCCGGCATGCTGCGACGCTGCGGCGCGCCCTGGTCGACCGGGCGCCTGCCGCCGGCGGCCTGCTATCGGGGCTGGAGCCGGCCCTGCGATCCGCCGCGGCCCGGGGGGTGCTGACTGAGGTCCAGGTAATCGGCGACCCGGGCCAGCCAGGCCGGGAGGTGGCTGGTGCGACCCTGGCGGCCATTGATGGTGTCATGAGAGCGCTGCAGCCGCAGCCGGTGACAATGACCGTGCTGGCGGCCGAGGATGACGTAGAGCTTTACGTGACCTTCGACCAGCCCCCGCGGGCCGCTCCGGGGACGACGGAGCTGACCATGACCGAGCTGGCAGTGGCCGTGCCGGCCGCGGCGCGCTGGAGCGCTACCGTTGATGTCGAAGGCAACGGCGCGGGCTGCCTGGAAGTGCGATGGCGGAAGCTGGTGGCGGCATGAGGCGGGCGTCGGAGGCTGGCACGCCGGAGGCTGGTATTCCAGGGAGCGCGGTCATTGACGTCGCGGCCGTGGACGATCACCCCATCGTCCTCGATGGCATCGCTGGCTGGCTGACGGCCCCGGACAGCGGCATCAGAGTGGTCGGGACAGCAGCCACTGTCGACGGGCTCCTGGCGGGGCCTGGAGCCCGCGCGCAGGTCGTGCTGCTCGATCTCGACCTGCAGGACGGCACGACCGTCGAGCGTAACGTGGCTGCCGTCCGGGCGGCCGGACCAGCCGTCCTCGTGCTGGCCGCCTCCGACAAGCCGCTGTCGGTCCGGGCCGCCATGCGAGCGGGTGCTCTTGGTTACGTCCTCAAGAGCGAGGAGACTGCCCAGGTGCGGGCGGCCATTAAAGCGGCGGCGGCCGGAATGGGCTGGATCTCGCCGCGCCTGGCTTACATCTTCGCGACCGACGACGCGCCCGATCGGCCCGCCCTCAGCGCGCAGGAGGCACGTGCGCTGCGCCTCTACGCGACCGGCATGCCGATGAAGTCCGTCGCGCGGCGGATGACCCTCAGCGAGGAGACCGTCAAGCAGTACGTCGGCCGCGTAAGGGAAAAATACGCTCGCGCCGACCGCGCGGCGCCGACGAAACTAGACCTGTACCATCGAGCCGTCGAGGACGGCTATCTCCCGTCTCCCCCTCCCCCTTGACCCGTGGATCCCCCTCCCGGTGCCAGGGCCGCGGGAGATATCCGTCCTCGACTTCTCTCCATGCAAGGCCATTGTAGGAGTGGTGACCCCGTCTCGTCATGACCCCTTCTCGGGGGTCATGACGAGACGGGGTCACTCGTTCCTGGCCCTGGGGCCAGTCCTGGCGAGCCGGCCCGGCCGGGGCAACGGGGTCTTCATGAGGCGCTTGTTATAAGATCTGAACCAGCGGGGAGGGGGAGGATGCCGGAACTCAGGCGGTCGACGGTTCGAGACCTGCGCCGGGATAACCGGTCCATGCTCTTGTCGTCCCTATATTTCGGTCAGCCGTGCAGCCGGCAGGACCTCAGCATTGCCACCGGGCTCAGCCCGGCGTCGGTCAGCAACGTTATCCGTGAGCTGATCGGCGAGGGCATCGTGCTCGAGGCCGGCTCGGAGGACTCCGACGGCGGTCGCCCGCGGGTGCTACTGGAGGTCAACCCGGACTACGGGTACGTCATCGGCGTTGACGTCGGTGAGACTCGGGTCCGGGCCAAGCTCTTCGACCTGGCGATGAACGAACGAGCCAGCGCCGACTACCCGCTAGATCCGGGCCAGCACGGCGTCGAGGTCATCGTCGACGCCATCTTGACCGGGCTGGCCGCCGTGCTGGCCAGCGCGGCGGTCGACTCCTCGGCGGTTCTCGGAGTCGGGGTCGGAGTTCCCGGCACAGTCGAGCGCGGCACTGCCGACCCGGGGGCCGGGGCGCTGGTCTACGGGCAGACCTACGGCTGGGAGGCCGTGCCGCTGGAGCGACTGCTGCGCGCGGGTACCGACCTGCCGCTGCACATCGATAACGGCGCCAAGACGATGGGCCAGGCCGAGCTGTGGTTCGGCGCGGGGCGGGGCGCCCGGCGGGCCGTGGTGTGCTTGATCGGCTCCGGGGTGGGCGCGAGCATCATCGGCCAGGGCGCGGCTCACCAGGGTTCCTCGTCGCGCCCCGGCGAATGGGGGCACACGACCATCATGGTGGGCGGCCGGACCTGCCGGTGCGGCTCGCAGGGATGCCTGGAGGCGTACGTGGGCGCCGAGGCCATCCTGGACCGCTATGGGCTCCCGCTGCCGGGCGACGACGAGGAGTCCGCCCTCGCCGCCCTCCTCGACCTGGCGCCGACCTCGGACAGGGCGTCGAAGGTCCTGGCCGACACCGCCCTTTACCTGGGCGCCGGAATCGCGGACCTGATCAACCTTTTCAGTCCAGAGCGGATCATCCTGGGCGGCTGGGCCGGGCTCCTGCTCGGCGAGCGAATGCTGCCGCAGATCCGCGCCGCGACCCGCCAGCAGTCGCTGAGCCATCCCTTTGCCGACACCGCGATCGAGCTAGGGCGCCTGGGCGCCGAGGCAGTCGCACTGGGCGCCGCCACGCTCCCGGTTGAGCACTTCCTCGGCGGCAGCGCGATATCGTCCGCGCAGACCAGGCGCTCGGCAAGCTGACGCACTGCCGCGCCGGGGCGGCGCTGCAGTGTTGTTCCTGTCGCCCCCGGGTTTGCCGACAGCCGAGGTGGAGGGCGGACGACGCATGGCAGCTAGTCGGACGTCGATCATCTGGGGCCTGCTGGCGGCCCACGCGGCGGCCCGGGGCCGCCCCGCGGCGGCGTCCGACGTGTGCGCGGTGTGTGTCGCGACGGTGGCGGTGAGCGGCGCGGCCGTGACGGCCACGGGAAGAGCGGACGCGGGCCAGGCCGGGACCGGCCACGTGCTCAGCGTGACCGACGAGGTCGGCGAGCAGCTCGAGGAGCTGCAGCTGACCCTTGGTGAGGGGCCGCGCGTCGACGCGCTGGACGCCGGTGCTCCGGTACTCGTGCCGGACCTGGACGCGAGCGACATCGCCGCCCGGTGGCCTGCCTTCGGCCCGGGCGCGCGACTGGCCGGCGCCGCCGCGGTCTTCGCCTTCCCGCTGCAGATCGGCGCGATCCGGGTCGGCATGCTGGGCCTGTACCGCCGGCTGCCAGGGCCGTTGACCGCGCGCCAGCTGGGTGACTCGCTGTTGTTCGCCGACGCCGCCACCGTCATCCTGCTGGAACGCCAGGACCGCGACGGCCGCGGCGGGACGCCGGCCGGGGATGGCTGGGCGAACGCCGGGGGCCTCGCCGACGGGGACGGCACGGCGGGGCCGGGCGGGCAGCCGCCGGACCTGGTGCTGCACCGGGCCGAGATCGATCAGGCGACGGGCATGCTCACCGAGCAGCTAGGCGTCAGCATCGAAGAGGCGTTCGTCCGGCTGCGCGCCTACGCTTATGCTCATGACCGGCGGCTCGCCGATGTCGCTCGCGATCTGGTCTCCCGGACGCTGCGGCTTGGACCTGGCGGCTCGCATCCGGGCGGTGCGGCGTGACGTATTCTGGAGGGAGACCACGATGGACACAGATCTTCTTTCGGAAGCATTCGTGGAACTCGCCGACACCCTGGTCGCGGGTTTCGACCTCATCGATTTCCTGCACCTGCTGACCGACCGCAGCGCCCAGGTGCTGGACGCGTCGGCCGCGGGGCTGCTGCTGGCAGACCCGCGGGGTGAGCTGCGGGTGGTGGCCGCGTCCAGTGAGCAGGTCCGGTTGCTCGAACTCTTCCAGCTGCAAAACGATCAGGGTCCGTGCCTGGACTGCTATCGCAGCGGCCAGCCGGTGGCGGAGGCCGACTTGAGCACGGCAGACGAGCGCTGGCCCCGTTTCGCTGGCATCGCCCGCCGGGCGGGGTTCGCGGCAGTGCAGGCGCTGCCGATGCGGCTTCGTGAGCAGACGATCGGCGCACTTAACCTCTTCCGGACTACTCCCGGCACGTTCGACACGGCCGACGTGCGCGTGGGTCAGGCGCTGGCCGACGTGGCCACCATTGGCCTGCTCAACGAGCGCAGCCTGCGCCGCGCCGAGAGCCTGAACGAGCAGTTGCAGGGCGCCCTGAACAGCCGGGTCATCATCGAGCAGGCGAAGGGCAAGCTTGCCGAGCGGCTCGGCCTCGACATGGAGCAGGCATTTGCGGTGCTGCGACGCTACGCGCGCGCCCGCAACTGCGGATTGTCGGACCTGG
This sequence comes from Streptosporangiaceae bacterium, assembly GCA_035532295.1. GTDB lineage: Bacteria > Actinomycetota > Actinomycetes > Streptosporangiales > Streptosporangiaceae > DASUBV01. Next base: position 23,522 of record DATKRH010000101.1, on the reverse strand, counting down.
CCAGGGATTTCGTTAACGGCAAGATCGAGCTGTTCGGCCGTGGTACCGGGCCGCTGTCCCGCGGGGCGCAGCCGCCGAGCTAACCCCGGCTCGGCGGTGCCGGAAGGTAGGCTGTGCGGCACCAAGCGGGGTTACGGGATCGCGGGTTGCGGTATCCCCCGGCGGCGGGACGAGGGAGAGGGCGGATGACCAGGGTGCGACGGGCGCGACAGCTGATCCGCCGCGCTGCGAACGGCCGGGACGGTGCTGGCCGGGACGGTGCTGGCCGGGACGGGCAGTACGCTGCCCCCGGCAGGCCCCTGCTCGGCTCGCAGGAGCTGACCAGCAGCTTGTTCGCCGATGCCGCCAACTTCGAGCTGCGCTTCGTCGAGAGCTACGACCAGATCGCGACCATCGTCTGCGCGCTCAAGACGCTGGGCCTGCGGGTGGTGCTGACCAGCGGGTCCTTCGACATCATTCACGAGGGCCACTCCATGTACCTGGAGGCCGCGCGCCGGTTCGGGGACTTCCTCATCGTCGGCCTCGACAGCGATGACAAGATCCGCGCGCGCAAGGGCCCGGACCGGCCGGCCGTGCCGCAGATAGAGCGGCTGCGCATGGTGACCCACCAGCGGGGCGTGGGCCTGGTCACCCTCAAGACCGCGGAGCATCCCCGGTGGGAGCTGATCAAGGCCGTCGGGCCGGATGTCCTGGTGGCCACCGCGGACACCTACACGCCGGCGGAGATCGCTGAGCTGGAGTCCCGGTACTGCGGTCGCGTGGAGGTGCTGGAGCGGATGGCGACCGTCAGCACCTCGGCCCGGCTGCGCCGGATCCAGCTGGGCATCCCCGAGCCGGAGGCGCCCCAGGCGGCCGATTCCCCGGTCAGCTCGGCAGCGGCGGACCCGGCGCCAGGGGATGAGCTGGCCCCGGCCGGCCGGCGGGGGAATTGAAGCAGCTCCTGCTCTACCTGCCCGTCATCCACAGCGGATACGAGGCGCTGTTCGCGCGGCATCCCGACGCCGCGAGCATCCTGGTGCTGGGCGGCGGCTTCCGTGCGGAGTTCCCCGAGCTGGCCAAGGACATCCGGGCGCTAAAGCCCGAGCGGGCCGTTACCTACCTGCGGTCGGCGCTGCCCGGCGTCGAGATCCAGGTGGTCGAGCCGCCCGACCTGCCGGCCGCGGTCACCGGCGACCCTCTCGTGCTGCCCGATGAGGCGATCATGCGCAGCCTGGCGTCGCGGCACGGCCTCGGCCGGGACCGGCGCCTCGTCTTCGACAAGACCTTCCTGCGCTGGGACCGGGCCTGGAGCCGGGCGCAGCGGCCGGCCAGCTTCGACGGCAAGGTCACGGTGGATGACCTGCCCCGGGGCCTGATCGCCCGCGCGCGGCAACTCGCCGAGCGGAGCTCGGACTGGTGGCGACAGGTCGGAGCCATCGCGGTGCGGGACGATGACCTGCTGGGCCGTGCGTGGAACCAGCATTATCCGACTGAGTACTCGCCCTACGTGGACGGCGACCCGCGGGACGGGTTCAGCCGCGGGGTTCGCGCGGACCTGACCACGGCTCTGCACGCCGAGGCCGCGATCATTGCCCGGGCGGCCCGCGACGGACTGTCCCTGCGCGGCGCCGACTTGTACGTGACCACGTTCCCGTGCCCGGCCTGCGCCCGGCTGATCGCCGAAGCTGGGTTTGGCCGGTGCTTTTTCGCGGGGCCCTACTCGGTCCTCGACGGGGCGAGCGTCCTGCGCGCCGCCGGAGTCGAGGTCATCTGGGTCGATACGGGCGCCGAAGCGGAGCCGGAGCCCGGGGCCGAGGCGTGATCGCGAGTGAGCGTGGATATGAAATTGTCCAGCAAGAGCTGGCCATAAGGGGTGAGTATCGACTCTGGGTGGAACTGCATGCCATTCATAGGGCGCTGCTGGTGCCGGACCGCCATAATGAGCCCGTCCGCCGTCCGGGCGGAAACCTTCAAGCTGGCCGGTAGCGATGACTCGTCTGCGATCAGCGAGTGGTAGCGCGTAGCCTGGAATCGAGAGGGCAGGCCGGTAAACAGCCCTCGACCATCATGAGTAACTTCGAAGGCCTTGCCGTGGACGGGAACCGGCGCCGGACATACGGTACCCCCGAGCGCACTCACGATGGCCTGGTGGCCGAGGCAGATTCCCAGCAGCGGGGTCGTTTCTGGGCATTGCCGCACTACATCGATGCTGATCCCGGCGTCTTCCGGAGCGCACGGCCCGGGGCTGATCACCACACCCGAGACGCCGCTCGCCGCCACCTGATCTGCCGTGACCTCGTCATTGTGCACGACATCCACGTGACAGTGCCGCAGGAGCAGCATATGAACAAGGTTATAGGTGAACGAATCATAATTATCGATCACCAGAATGGACGGATCGCCTGAGAAACGGCGGACGATTGGCCGGCCGCCAGCGTGCCGCTCCGCGGCCGGCTGAGCTGGTCTGTCCTCCAGCGGCGATTGATGCAGCATGGCGGCGGCCCGTTTCATGGCCGCGGAGCCGGCTGACGGCACCAGTCGCCCGTCGAGTTGGTCTACTGGCATCAGCCCGTACACGGCGTTGGTGACGAAGACATCACTGGCATCAGCCAGATCTGCGATCGTCAGCAACGACTCCTCCGCGAAGATGCCGTGCGCGTGGGCATGGTCGAGGAGGAACTGGCGTGCCACGCCAACCAGAAACCGGCCGTCCGCAGCGGGCGTGCGCAGGATTCCATCTGCGCAGACGAAGATGTTGGCCCTGTCGGTCTCCAGGATGCGGCCGTTGGCATCGTGGAGAAGCAGATGCTCAGATGGCCCAAGGCCGTATGACCGCCGGAGTTCTTCGATCCATCTCCGGTCGGTCCACTTGTGGGATCCCAGGCCGTCGTCGAGTTGCACGCTCCGCAGCGAGATGGTCGCTGGCGGCGAGTTTAGCGCTGCGATGGACACGGTTACGCTGATCGGTCCGCCCAGAGGCCTAACCTCGATGCGCAGCCGCCCCGATGGTTTCTCCCCGAGGGCAGCGCTGACATCGTGATAGAGCCCCGGTGGGAGAGCCTTCCCGTAGAGCTGCCGGGTACTGCGTTCCAGGCGCGCGAGGTGTCGGCCGAGGTGAGCGCACTGGCCATCCGTCACCAGCATCGACGTGAATATTCCCGCCGCGGGGCGAGGTCTCAGGACGGCGGCATCGGCACTATCCGCGCTTTCGGAGGAGCTCTCCGGTCTCTTAATGCCTCCCCCGATCGCGGCTATGAGCGGAGCAGCCTTCGCCATGCATTCCGCCCATTCGTCGAATGGTTCAGAATCAGCAACGATCCCGCCCCCGACTCCCAGCCACGTACGATCACCAGACATCTCAAACGTCCTGATCGCCACATTTAGCTCTAGCCCGAACTGCTGATTTGTATAACCGATCGCGCCGGTATAAACTTCGCGTGGCGTTGTCTCCAGCTCATGGATGATCTCCATCGCTCGGACTTTCGGGGCCCCCGTAATCGAGCCGGGAGGAAACGTGGCCCTGATCAGCATGTCATCAGAAAGCCCAGGATCCAGCGCGCCCTGCACATTGGATATAAGGTGCCACAGGCCGGGGTGCGGCTCGGCCTGGAGCAGTCGAGGCACTTCCACCGTGCCTGGCGCGCAGATCCGGCTGAAGTCATTGCGCATCAAGTCAACGATCATTACATTTTCTGATCGGTTCTTCGACGATGCCTCGAGCTCAGCTCGCTGTACCCCAGCCTCGTCCGGGCTATCGGATCGCTCCGCCGTTCCCTTGATCGGCTTCGACAGCAGGCTGCCGTCGCGCCGGCGAAGAAAAAGCTCCGGTGACATGCTGGCCAGAGCCCCGCCCGGCAACCTAAGGTATGCGGCGTACGGAGCGTGCAGCGCGCTCACCGCCCGGCAGAACAGGTCCAGCGAATCTCCGCTGAAGGCAGCTTCTAGCCGCATGCAGATATTAGCCTGAAAGATATCTCCTTCCCGGATGTACTGGATGGCTCTTTCTACCGCCTTGATGTGGGCGGACCGCGATGGCAGTGCCTGGAAGTCCGAGCAGGAGTAAGGCCGGATATCGCCAGCGCCCCGGCTCGCACGGCCGAGGATCTCATGCCGACGGCTTTCCAGTGCGTCTGCTCGTTCCGGAGTCCACAGCGCTTCAAAGAACCATTCACCAGTAGCTGCGACCTGGTGAAGAACATTGTCATAAAATCCGAACCACCAGGTCGGCAGCACCCGGCCCGGACCCGGTGGAGGCGCGAGGCCGCTAATTTCCTCGATCAGCCCATACCCCAGGTAGCCGATCCAGCCGCCACCGAAAGAACCGCCAGCTGGGCGGGCCGGATCGGGTGCGGCAAAGACGTCACTGAGGGCATCGCCCGTGGATCGTCTGGCGATCGGCTCAGATCCGATAATGGCTCCGCCGCCGGCCCATTCCCCCACGAGCGCGACTGGATGCGAATCTTGCCTGACCAGCCGGAGCACATTCTCGGGCTCCAGCGACCACGGAAGCTGGTAAGAGATGATGCGCGACGAGGACTGCGCATCGTCATCCTTGCCGAACATCACGTGTCCTTCCGATGACTTGATCTTGTTGCTACGGGGATCAGGTTACGGCCTGCGGCACCGGCGCTTCATCCGCGCGAGCTGGGCGCGGGCGCGGGAGGAAACAGGCGCCCTCAGCGGGGTAGCAGGAACAGCATGAGGGTGGACCAGCTGAGGTGGGTGACGATGGGGGCCAGGATGCTGCGGGTCGACAGGCGTTCCAGGCTGAAGATGGTCCCCATCGCCGCGGCGGCGGCGACGAGCGCGATATTCCCGGTCGCGGCGGTGACCAGCACGTAGACGATGGTCGCTGTGAGGGCGGGCCGGCGCGGTTCGAGGGCGGCGAGCAGGGCGCCGCGGAAGAAGACCTCCTCGCCGACGCCGTTCACCAGTGCCACGGCGAGGACCAGCAGCCGGGGGCCGGCGTCGGCCTGGTCCAGGACGCTGGTGAGCGCGTCGGCGATCCAGGGCAGCTGCTGGCCCACGAGGTCAGCGGCCAGGAAGCTGAGGAAGGCGACGACGCCCACCGCCAGCGCTGGCAGCGCGACGGTGCGCCACGCGGCGGGGCGGCCGGGACGCAGCGGAATGGGCCCGGACAGCACTCCGCCGGCGATCCAGGCGACGGCCGCCAGGAAGCCCAGGGCGCTGAACCAGCCCGAGCCCGGCGCCGTGCGCAGCGTGCTGGCCAGCAGCGCTGTGCCGACGACGAGCGTGACTGCGGTGACTATCCGCCGCCTGCGCAGCGCCCCGCCGGCTTCGACGTCAACGGGTTCGGTAGCCGGGACGAGCAGCTCAGGCCGCCACATGACGGCTCGCTGCCAAGCCCAGCCGATTGGCCCGCGCGGCCAGCGCCTGGGTGGCGGCCGCCTCGAACGTCATCGGGGCGTGGCCCAGCAGCTTCTCAATGCGATGGTCGTGCACGATGACCTCGTTGGTCATCGAGTCGACGAGCGCCTGGGCGGTGGCCAGGTCGACATCGGTGATGAGCCGCAGCCAGTGCGAGGAAAGTCGCGGCGACAGCAGCGGAACGGGAACGATGAGCCGGCGCAGGCCCTTCAGGCGGGCGACGGTCTCCATCATGGACCGGTAGGTGAGCGGCTCGGGCCCGCCGATGTCGTAGGTCTCGCCGATCACGGCCTGCCGCCCGAGGACGCCGGTCAGGTCGTGCAGTGCGTCGTCCAGGGCGATCGGCTGAGTCCGGGTCTGCACCCAGCGCGGGGTGATCATCACCGGCAGCCGCTCGACGAGCTGGCGCAGGATTTCCCAGCTGATGCTGCCGTCGCCAATGACTATTCCGGCGCGCAGCGCCGTGGTCGGGGCGCCCTCCATCAGGATCGACTCGACCTCGCGACGGCTGCGCAGGTGCGGGGAGAGCTCGTCGCCTTCCTCGCCTAGCCCGCCCAGGTAGATGACCTGGCTGACCCCGGCATCCGCCGCCGCGGCGGCGAAGGCCCGGGCGCCGGCCCGGTCCTTCGCGGCGAAGTCGGGGGTGGCCAGCGAGTGGACCAGGTAGTAGGCGGCGTCCTGCCCGGCCAGGGCCAGGCGCAGGGTGCGGGAATCCTGGATCTCGGCCAGCACGGGAGTACCTGCCCCCGTGTAGCGCTCCGGGCGCCGGGTCAGGGCCGCCACCTCGTGGCCGCCGTCGCTCAGTCCTCGAGCCACGGCTGATCCGATGAACCCGGACGCTCCGGTCACGGCAACCTTCACGGGCACCCCCTCGGCTGCGAACAGGCCGTTACGTTCCCTACCCGATCACGGCGCCGTAACCGGCCGTCGACTGCCCCCCTTTCGCTGCTAAGCGCGCGATGCCCCGTGTAGGCTCGAGCCCGTGACGTGGCAGCAGCAGGCGACTGCTCCTGCGCTGGTGTCAGCGTTCGCGCCAGGCGGCGCGTTGCGAGCCTCGGTCAACCTTGGCAATCCGATCCTCGCGAGCAAGGACGCGGCGAGCGGCGAACCAGTCGGCGTGTCGATCGACCTCGCCCGCGAGTTCGCGCTGCGGCTCGGCGTGAAGATCGAACTGGTGGTGTTCGAGAAGGCCGCGGCATCGGTCGATGCGGTAAAGAATGAGAAGGCCGACATCGGCTTTTTCGCCATCGACCCCGCTCGCGGCGACGGGCTGCTGTTCACGGCGCCCTATGTGCTCATCGAAGGCAGCTACCTCGTGCCCGACCCCTCGCCGCTGACCGGCAACAGGCAGGTCGACAGCAAGGGCCATCGCATATCGGTTGGTTCGGGCAGCGCCTACGACCTGTTCCTCACGCGCGAGATCAGGAAGGCCGAGATCGTCCGGCTTCAGGATGCGCAGGCTGCGCTCGCGGCCGTGCGCGCGGGCGATGTCGAAGTGGCGGCCGGCATCCGCCAGGTGCTCGAAGGCGAAACACACCGCGAACCGGGCGTGCGCGTGCTGCCGGGCCGCTTCATGGTGATCCAGCAGGCCATGGGCACGCCAGCCAGCCGAGGTGCCCAGGCGCAGGCGCTGCTGGCCGCGTTCGTTGAAGAGATGAAGGCCGGCGGCTTCGTCGCCGATGCGCTGAAGCGCCATCGCATCGAAGGCGCGATCGTGGCGCCTGCGGCGGCGGTATGAGAGAGCGGCCGTCGCTGCTCAGACGAGCTGCCTCACCTTATGCGGCACCCGTCGACGAGGGTCAGCTTCCGCACCCTCGTCGGGCGCCGATTCCCGGGGGCGGCAGGTCGCCGGTCTTTGCAGATCAGACGGTCACGGTCAGAGCGGGGATGGCGCAGACGGCGGGGCGGAGCTGAAGCGCATGCGGACCGGCGTGGTGGCGGCCGTGGCGGGGTCGCCCACCAGGACGTGGGCGTGCACGTGGCGGACCGTGGCGCCGGTGTAGCGGCAGTCGCCGTTGCGCATGCCGAGCCCGTAGTAGGTCAGGTCGTACCGGTCGCGGACCCACGCCAGCGCGGTCCAGAAGCCGGCCTGGGCCCCGGGCTCCAGGTCGAGCACGTCGCCGACATGCTGGCGGGGCACCAGCAGCAGATGCAGGCTGGTTCCCGGGTAGGGAAACTCGTTCGGCCGGACCGTCCAGTCCGACGTCTCGAAGAGAATCTCCTGCCTGCCCTCGCCGGCCTGCCTGCCCTGGCCGTCCGGGCAGAACAGGCACAGGCCGGCGGCGTCGAGCCGCTGCATCTCCGCCAGCTGGTCGGCGGTCCGGTGGTTCTCCATGCAGTAAAGGCTCACGACGGCTCCCGCACGTAATCCAGCCACGAGTAGGCACTCTGCGATCCCTGCGCCGGGCGGTCCTCCCGCCCGGCCAGGCGGAAGCCGTCCAGCCAGTTCGGCGGCATGCTCGTATCCCCGGGCACCTCGCGATGGACCCGGGTGAGGTAGACCCTGTCGACGAGCGGCAGCGACTGCGCGTAGACCGAGGCGCCGCCGATCACGAAGATCTCGCCGCCCGAGTCCGCACCGCCCGAGTCCGCGCCGCCCCCGACCTCCCGCGCCGCTGCTACGGCGCTATCCAGCGACGTGACCCACACGACCCCGGCCGCGGTGGCGCCCGCCGGGCTCGAGCTCAGCACGATCGAGGTCCGCTCGGGGAGCGGGCGGCCGAGCCGGCTCACGATCGACTCGTGCGTCAGGCGCCCGACGATGACCGCGTGACCGGTCGTCAGCCGCCGGAAGCGGCGCAGGTCCTCGGGCAGGTACCACGGCAACGCGCCAGAGGCGCCGATGACGTCGCCCGCAGAGGCGGCGACGATGAGTGACATGATCATGGTGCGACGGGGATGCCGCCGATGAACGGGTGCGGCGCGTAGTCAGCGATATCGAAGTGCTCCGCGCGGAACTCGTGGATGTCGGTGACCCGCTGCCCGGCCTCGTTCAGGAAGACCGACGGCAGGCGGCGCTCCTCCCGCTCCAGCATGATCCGCACGTGATCGAGCTGGTCGGCGTAGATGTGCGCGTCGGAGATCGTGTGATAGTAAGCCACCGCCTCGATCCCGGTGAGCTGCTCCAGCATCAGCGCGAGCGCCGCGTACTGCACCATGTTGGCCGGCACGCCCACCGGCACGTCTCCCGACCGCTGGAACATGTGCAGGTGCAGTCCGCCGCCGAGGACCCGGACGTGCACCCAGCCGTGGCAGGGCGAGATGGTGGTCTGCGGCGTCTTGCCACGGCCGCGGACCTGATACTGCGGGATCCACGGCGTGACGAAATGCGTCCGGTCGCCGGGCAGCTCGCTGAGCTGCTCCACCAGGTGCTGGAACTGGTCGAACTCGCCGCCGTCCTTGGTGGGAAACCGGCGGAACGCCCCACCGTAGGAGCCCGGCCCCAGGTCGCCGGGCGGCAGGCCCCGCGACGAGGTCTTCGCCGGAGTGGCCCAGGCGTCCCACCAGTCACAGCCGAAGGCGGCGAGCTCGTCCAGCGTGGTGGCCCCGTTAATGAACGCGCACAGCTCGCCGATCGGCTTGCGCCAGAACGACTTCAGGCTCCGCTCGGTGATGACGGGGAACCCGTTGGCCAGCTCGAAGCGCATCGTCTGCTGCATCAGGGTCAGCGCCTGCGGGCCCTGGCGCGTCGGCACCGGCAGCCCTTCCGCCGTGATGCGCGCGAGCATCTCCCGGTACTGAGCATCGGGCTTGCGTTCGTCATACGGCCGGTAGCGCATCGTCGGGAACCCGTCTGCCTGAGGTCATGGGCATCCCGGCCGGCCGGCCAGGATGCGATGGATGCGGTGGGTGCGATCCCCAGCTTGCCAGAGACGGGGTTCCCAGGGCCGCGCTAGGGCCGCGCTAGGGCCGCGCCTCGTAGACCACGTTGACCGGGGTCTGCGCGACCTGGCGCCAGCGACTGAAGCCCGCCGACTGCACGGCGGACCGGATCGGGTCCTCGCCGGCGTGGTTGCCGAGCGCCAGCGAGCCGTGCTGGGCCATCGCCGCGGGCAGGCAGATCGCCAGGGACGCGGCGAGGAAGAACCGGCCGATGGGGTTGAAGTTCTCCTCCAGCCGGCCGCTCGCCGCCGGCTCCACCAGCATCCAGGTGCCATCGTCGGCCAGGGCCTGGCGGATCCGGTGCGCGACGCCGGCCGGATCGCCCATGTCGTGCAGGCAGTCAAAGCAGGTGATCAGGTCGAAGCCCGTGCCGAGGAAGTTGGCCCCGCCGGCGACTTCAAATCTCGCCCGCTCGGCGACTCCCGCGTCGGCCGCGGCCTGGGCGGCGGCCTCGATCGACGGGCCGTGGTAATCGATCCCGGTAAAGGTAGACCGCGGGAACGCCTGGGCCATCATGATCGTGGAGTAGCCGAAGCCGCAGCCGATGTCGGCGACCCGGGCGCCAGTCCGCAGGCGGTCGACGACCCCGTCGAGCGCGGGCAGCCAGGAGTCGACGATGTTCTGCCGGTAGCCGGGCCGGAACAGCCGGGCGGTGCCGCGGTACAGCGGGTCGCTGTGCTCGTCCCAGCCGACCCCGCCGCCGACGCGGAAGGCGCTGACGAGGCCATCCTCGGTCCCGTAGATCGAGCGCAGCACCGGGAAGACCCCGGCCAGGAACGCCGGGCTATTCTCGTCGGCCAGCACCGCGGCGTGCTCGGCGGGCATAGTGAACGTCTGTGCGGCCGGGTCATACTCGAGATAGCCGAGGCCGGCCTGGACGGCGAGCCACTCCTCCAGGTAACGCTCGACCAGGCCGGTCCTGTTGGCCAGGTCGGCGGCGGTCGTGGGCCCGGCGCCGGCTAGCGCCGCGTACAGTCCCAGCCGGTCGCCGATGGCGACCGACACCCCTCCGGCCGCTGCGCCGGCGTCTCCCGCCACCTTCATCAGGAAGTCGACGACCCGCTGCTCGTCGACTCCCTGCTCGTCGACCCCCTGCTCGTCGACCCCCTGCTCATTTACCCCCTGGTCGTCGACCCGCTGCTTCGGTACCGGCTGCTCCGCTATTCGCTGTTCGTCCATCGGCGCGTGTCCCCTCGACTGCTCGCGAGGCCGCTCCGTCCGCGACGAGCGCAACCGGCCCGCCGGTGCGGGTTCAGCGGCCAGATGACGTGGGAGGCGTCGGTAAGAAGCCGAGTCCGCCCGCGTCTCAGTGAGCTGTGCTCCATGTGGAGGCGGGATGGAGCATGCGCGGGGCCCCGTGCTCAGGCCCCGTGCTCAGGCCCCGGCTTTCTTCTCGGCGTGGCCGCCGAACTCCGAGCGCAAGGCCGAGAGGATCTTGCCGGCGAAGTCGCCGTTGCCCCGCGACTCGAAGCGCTCGTAGAGGGCGGCCGTGATGACGGGAGCCGGGACGCCCGTGTCGACCGCCGCCGTCACCGTCCACCGGCCCTCGCCCGAGTCGGACACGTGCCCGGCGAAGTCGTCGAGCTGCGAGGACTTGGCGAACGCGGCGGCGGTCAGGTCCATCAGCCAGGAGCCGATCACCGAGCCGCGCCGCCACACCTCGGCCACCTCGCCCACATCGATGTTGTACCGGTAATACTCCGGGTCGCGCAGCGGGGTGGTCTCGGCGTCGATCTCCGCGGTGTGCTCGCCGGCGTCGGCGTGCTCGATGATGCTCAGCCCCTCGGCGATGGCGGCCATCATCCCGTACTCGATGCCGTTGTGCACCATCTTGACGAAGTGGCCGGCCCCGCTCGGGCCGCAGTGCAGGTAACCCTGCGGGGCGGTGCCATCGGGGGCCGCCCGTGACGGCGTGGGCTCGGCGCTGCCCGAGCCCGGCGCGATCGTCTTGAAGATCGGGTCCAGGTGCTCGACCGGCTCGGTCTCGCCGCCGATCATCAGGCAGTAGCCGCGGTCGAGGCCCCAGATGCCGCCGCTGGTGCCGCAGTCGACGTAGTGGATGCCATCAACGATCAGCTGCTTGGCCCGGTCGAGGTCGTCCCGGTAGTAGGAGTTACCGCCGTCGATGACGATGTCGCCGGGCTCCAGCAGCGGGCGCAGGTCATCGAGCGTGGGCTGCACGACGGCGGCCGGCACCATGATCCAGATGGCCCGCGGCTTCGCCAGCTTGGCGACGAAATCGGCGAGGGTCGCGGCGCCCTGCGCGCCGTCGGCCTCCAGGGCCTTGACCGCATCGGCGCTGACGTCGTAGGCGACGCACGTGTGGCCGTCGCGCATGAGCCGGCGGACGAGGTTGGAGCCCATCCGGCCCAGGCCGATCATGCCCAGCTGCATCGGCTTGTCTGTTGGCATCTGTCAGCCTCTCGTTAGGTCGTCAGGAGCACTGCCCGGTCCGGCCTTGAGTGACCGGTAACGGCGGATGAGCGCGTTGGTCGACGAGTCGTGCCGCAGGTCGGGCTCACCGGCGGCTTCCAGCTCCGGGATGATCTGCTGGGCCAGCACCTTGCCGAGCTCGACCCCCCACTGATCGAACGAGTCGACCCCCCAGATCGCGCCCTGGGTGAACACGCTGTGCTCGTAGAGGGCGACCAGCGTCCCGAGCAGCCGCGGCGTGAGGACCCGGGCGAGCAGCACGTTGGTGGGGCGGTTGCCTTCCATCACCCGGTGCGGCACCACGTGGGAGGGCGTGCCCTCGGCCCGCACCTCCTCCTGCGTCTTGCCGAACGCCAGGGCCTGCGCCTGGGCGAACACGTTCGACGAGAGGACGTCGTGGTGGTCCCGCAGCGGGTTGAGCGACTGCCCGAACCCGATGAGATCCACCGGGATCAGCTTCGTCCCCTGGTGGAGCAGCTGGTAGAAGCTGTGCTGTCCGTTAGTGCCGGGCTCGCCCCAGTAGACGGCGCCGGTCTGGTAGTCGACGTGGCCGCCCTCGACGGTGACGTGCTTGCCGTTGGACTCCATCGTCAGCTGCTGCAGGTAGGCGGGGAACCGCTTGAGGTACTGCTCGTAGGGCATGACGCCGACGGTCTGCGCGTCGAAGAAGCCGCCGTACCAGACCGCCAGCAGGCCCATCAGCACCGGCAGGTTGGCCTCCAGCGGCGCGGCGCGGAAGTGCTCGTCCATCGTGTGGAAGCCGGCGAGCAGCTCGTCGAACTGGTCGGGCCCGATGGCGACCATGGTGGACAGCCCGATGGCCGAGTCCATCGAGTAGCGCCCGCCGACCCAGTCCCAGAACCCGAACATGTTGGCCGTATCGATGCCGAAGTCCGCGACCCGCTGCGCGTTGGTGGACACCGCGACGAAGTGCCTGGCCACCGCCGCCTCGTCGCCGAGCTCGGCGACGACCCAGTCCCGCGCCGAGGTGGCGTTCGTAAGCGTCTCCAGCGTGCCGAAGGTCTTGGACGAGATGATGAACAGGGTCTCGTCGGCCGCCAGGTCCCTGGTCGCCTCTACGAAGTCGGTCGAGTCGACGTTGGACACGAACCGGAAGGTCAGGTCCCGCTGGGAGTAATGGCGCAGCGCCTCGTAGGCCATCACCGGGCCGAGGTCGGAGCCGCCGATCCCGACGTTGACGACGTTGCGGATCCGCTTGCCGGTATGGCCCGTCCAGTCCCCGGAGCGCACGCGGGTGGCGAAGTCACGCATCCGGTCGAGGACCTCGTGCACCTGGGCCACGACATCCTCGCCGTCCACCACCAGGGATGCCTCGCGCGGCATCCGCAGCGCTACGTGCAGGACGGCGCGGTCCTCGGAGACGTTGATGTGCTCGCCGCGGAACATCGCGTCCCGGCGCTGCGGCACCTCCGACTCCAGCGCGAGATCCACCAGCAGCGCCATGGTCTCGTCGGTGACCCGGTTCTTGGAGTAGTCGAGGTAGACCCCCGCGGCCTGCGCGGTCAGCCGCTCGCCGCGGCCGGGGTCGGCGGCGAACAGGTCGCGCAGGTGCTGGCCCGCGATCTGCTCGTGATGGCGCTGTAGCGCCTGCCATGCCTTGCGCTGCCGGAGCGGGGTCCGGGGGGTCCCTGGCATGTCGCCTCCTGGTTCTACGGTGAACAGCCAACTTAGTCCTCCGGGCACAGTCAGCTGACGGAAGCGGCGCTGGACACGGTCTCTACGATGGAGTGCATGTGGAGGCTGCTGCCGGGACCAGCCAGGCAGTTGGAAGCAGCACCGCATCGTCCGGGCCGAGTCCGGGGAGGCGGCCCTGGAGGCGCTGCGCGAGATGAAGCTGCGCGGCGACCAGGTCGCGGTGCTGCTGGCCGACTACCGGATGCCGCGGATGAAGATGCGGGTCAAGCTCGGCCACCTCGCCGGCGGCGGGTACGACCGGAGCACCCTGGAGGCCCTGGTCCGGCTCCAGAATGACGCCGCCGAGCGGGTCGCCAAGGCGACCGCGCTGAGCGCCATGCAGATATCCGACGCCGAAGACGCCGCCTTGGACTGGCTGGAGGAGCATCACATCGCCGGGGGCTGGGAGCTGGCGCCCGTCTTCGTCCAGGCGGGCCTGGACGCCGACTGGCTCGATCAGGTCGCGACCACCGTGGCGGAGACGGTGCCGGCCGATGCCCTGGACCAGGCGCTGAACGGCGCGCTGGGCTGGCTGGGCTGCACCGTCGAGTCCGAGTTGCTGCTGAACGAGATCGAGGACTCGGCCACCCGGATATCCACGCTGGTGGGGGCGGCGAAGCAGTACTCGCAGCTCGACCGGTCGCCCCATCAGGTGACCGACATCCGCGAGGGGCTGGACAGCACGCTGCTGATGCTGGGCGCGAAGATCGGCCCGGACATCACCGTGATCAAGGACTACAACCCCGGCCTGCCCAGGATCCCGGCCTACCCCGGCGAGCTCAACCAGGTCTGGGCCAACCTCATCGACAACGCGGTTTCCGCGATGCAGGGGGCGGGCACGCTGACCGTCACGACCGCGCGGGACCGGGACCGGCTGCTCGTCGAGATCGGTGACACCGGCCCGGGCATGCCGGCGGAGATCCAGAAGCGGATCTTCGAGCCGTTCTTCACGACCAAGCCGGTCGGCGAAGGCACGGGCCTGGGGCTGGATATCTCGTGGCGGATCGTCGTCAATTCCCACCACGGGGACCTGCGGGTCGAATCGGTCCCCGGTGACACGCGCTTCCAGGTCCGGCTTCCGCTCACGGCTCCGGGGTCCACACCTCAGGTCGCATCTCAGGAGGGGAACGCTGGATGACGGCAGAATCCGGGATCGACGTGACAGCCGCGCCCAGCGGGACCGGCTGCGCCGAGTGCGAAGCCAGCGGCGGCTGGTGGTTCCACCTGCGCCGGTGCGCTGAGTGCGGGCACGTCGGCTGCTGCGACTCCTCGCCGTCGCAGCATGCCAGCGCGCATGCGGCGGCCGCCGGGCACCCGATGATCGCCAGCTTCGAGCCGGGCGAGTCATGGTTCTGGAGCTACCAGGCCAATGAGCTCTACGAGAGCGGCCCGGTGCTCGCCCCGCCGGACAGCCACCCGGCCGATCAGCCGGTGCCCGGCCCGGCGGGGCGGGTCCCGCGGGACTGGCAGCGCCACCTGCACTAGCTGGCCTGCCGAGCGGGCCGGCGTGGAGCTGCAGGTCCGCACGGAGACGGGCCAGGTGCACCGCTGGGACTGGGCCGCCTTCCTGCGGCTGCCCAGCGAGGACATCACCGTCGACATCCACTGCGTCACGAAATGGTCCAAGTTCGGCACCGGCTGGCGCGGAGTCGGCGTGGACACCCTGCTGGCGGACGTGCGGACCACGGCCGAGTTCGCCATGGCGCGGTCGTACGGCGGCTACACCACCAGCCTGCCGCTTGCTGACCTGGTGGGCGGGCAGGCGTGGGTGGCCTACCAGTACGGCGGCCAGGACCTGGCGCCGGAGCACGGCGGCCCGGCCCGCCTGCTCGTCCCCCACCTGTACTTCTGGAAGTCGGCCAAGTGGGTGACCGGCATCGACCTCATGGAGCACGACCAGCAGGGGTTCTGGGAATCGCTCGGCTATCACAACTACGGAGACCCATGGCGCGAGCAGCGGTACTGGGGCGACTGAACTGGCTGGTCGGAACGGTTAGCGCCGTTCGGGACGAGACGGCCACCGCCCGCACGATCGTCCTGGACGTCCCCGGCTGGGGCGCGGGTGGCGATCTCGGCGGCGTACCGCTCGGCCTCCGCGCCTAGCTTCGGCGCGGAGACGTGCTCAAGCCGGCCGCTGGTCCTCCGGGGTGACGAACCATCCCCGGCCCTTGACCACCGTCACCAGGCCCTCGTCAGCGAGTACCCGGATGGCCTTCGCCGCGGTCCCGCGGTTGACCCCGTAGGTCTCGACCAGCGTCCGCAGCGACGGGACGGGACGGCCGGGCGCCAGCTCGCCGCTGCTGATCTGCCCTCGCAGGATGCCGGCCATCTGGACGTACACCGGCTCGTGCCACTCACGGTCGATCGACATAACGTGCACCGTAGACGGCCATGACCATGCGTCTGTCACGCACAGTAGTCTACCGTCCGAGGATAGACGACTACGTGACAGTCAGCGTAGTGTCGGGACTCCACACCAAAGCGGCCCCCGGCGGTGCGTAAACACCGTGATCCGGGGGCCTGACCGAGAGGAAACCTCGGCTATGGCAAACCCTACCGACAGTCCCAAGGTGAGCTGGGGACTGGTGATCGACACGCTTGATGTCTTCGAGCGGCATGGCTTCCGCAAGTCCGACGATGCGCACCTGGGGCGCGCGGTCGCGCTGCTGCGCGACGTCGTCCGCATCTACAGCGGCGAGCTGGACCAGCCCATCGGGCCGGGCATCAGCCAGCCCGGCGGCGGCTGGATCAGCGGGCCGTCCATCGGGCCGTCCGGCGCCCCGCGCGACCCGGGGCCGGGCGCATGAGCCGGCCGCTGCGATTCGGTCCGACTGGAGGCTGACCATGGACTACCTGGACGGAAACGTGCTCGGCGGCGCCCTCGGCGAGCTGTTCGCGGTCGACGTGACCGCCGCCGTCGGCCGGTGCGCCTCGTGCGGCACCAGCGGCGTCATCGGGCAGGCCCGCGTGTACCCGAACGCTCCGGGCATGATCGCGCGGTGCCCCGCCTGCGGCGAGGTGCTCATCCGGGTGGTCCGCCACGAGGACCGGGCCTGGCTGGACCTGCGCGGCATCAGCTGCCTTCAGCTTGCGCTTCCGGCGGACCGCTGACGGCGCACGGCTGGTCGGCGGGCCGGCTCGGGCCCGCGTCCCGGCCGGGGGCCAGCAGGCTGGTGACGGTCACGACCACGAGCACGCCGCCGATGATCGCCAGGGACAGGCCGGTGCTGATATGCGGCACCGGCACGGGGCCGATAGCGGGCACGCCCGAGTCCGCCAGCGCCTCGGTGATCAGCTTCACGCCGATGAAGCCGAGGATGACCGCCAGCCCGGCCGAGAGGTAGGTCAGCCGGCTCAGCAGTCCTCCGATCAGGAAGTAAAGCTGGCGCAGGCCCAGCAGGGCGAACACGTTGGCCGTGAAGACCAGGTACGGCTCGCGGGTCAGCCCGAAGATCGCCGGGATGGAGTCGAGCGCGAACATCAGGTCGGTCGCGGCGATGGCGATGATCAGGAACAGCACCGGGGTCGCCATCCGGCGGCCGCTGATCCGGGTCAGCAGGCGCGCGCCGTCGCCGCGCTGCGATACCGGCACGAACCGCCGGACGGCGCGCAGCAGCAGGCCGCCTGGCGGCTTGTCCTCCTGCTGGCGGTTGCTGAAGACCAGCCGGGCCGCGGTGTAGATCAGCAGCGCCCCGAACAGGTACAGGATCCAGCCGAACCGGCTGATCGCCGAGGCGCCCGCGGCGATGAAGATGCCGCGCAGCACCAGCGCCAGCGCGACGCCGAGCAGCAGGATCCTGCTGTGCAGCTCCCGGGGTACGGCCGAGCGGCCGATGAGAAGCACGAATATGAGCAGGTTGTCCAGCGACAGGCTGTACTCGGTGAGCCAGCCGGCGAAGAACTGGCCGCGGGCGGCGGGGTGACCTAGCCGTCCTAGCGCCAGCCCGAATATGACCGCGAGCGCGACGACGGCAGCAGTCCACAGGGCCGCCTCGCGCATCCCGACCGGATGGCCGCCGCGGCGGATGCCGAACACGAGTTCGGTCCCGAGGATCAGGGCCAGGGCCGCGATGGTGACGGCCCAGATCCAGAGCGGCACCGCCAGGGTGCTCATAGGGTGTTCATAACCTCGGCGGGGCGGCGGTCGCGGCGAACGTCCTGGTGCGCTGGCGCAACTTGCCCAGCTGGGTGGCCCGAGCCAGGTCAGCGGGCGTGAGCACGCCGGCCAGCATCCGGTCCGGGCGCAGCACGAGCGCGTGGCCCGCCGTGTGCACCGCGGCCGGGGTTCTCGGCCACACCGACAGCCGTCCCAGCAGGCCGGCGATGGGCTCGTCCGCGGTGGTGGTCACCACCTGCGCGAGCGGCGTGGCGATGTCCCGCAGGCGCACGGTGTCGTGCCGGTCGGCCGGCACCGCCGCGAGCTGGCTCAGGGTGAGCAGCCCCGACGGCCGGCCGTCGAAATCGATGAGCGGGAACGCGGTGGCGGCCACGGTGGTCTCGGTGGCCTCGCCGGCCACGAACGCCTGGACCGTCTGCCAGGCTTGCACGCCGGCCTGCGGCGACGCGTTCAGCGGCACGACGTCCCCGACCCGCAGGCCCGTCAGCGCGGCGGTGGTCAGCAGTTGGCGAGCCTCCGACCGGGAGGATACGAAGGCCAGGATGCCCAGCAGCGCCAGCCACAGGCCGGCGGTATAGCCGAGCGCGACGACGGCTAGCCCGGCCGCGCCCAGCACCGCGCCGACAATCTGGCCCGTCCTGGCCGCCACGATGCCGGCTTTGGCCGGATCGCCCGTGCGCGCCCACGTCAGCGCTCGGACAATCCGGCCGCCGTCCGGCCCCGCGCCCGGCAGGAGACTGAGCAGCCCGAGCGCCGCGTTGCCGAGTGCGGCGATGGCCAGGACCAGCACGGCCAGTCCGTCGACCCCCAGCGCGACGACGGCCACGGCGGCGCCGCCCGTGACCACGGCCAGGACAAGGCTGGCGGCCGGCCCAGCCGCGGCCACCCGCCACTGCGCCCGCGGACCCGCCAGGTCATGGCCGCCGTGCGCGGTGGGCCCGAGGATGCCGATCGAGATCTCGCCGACCTGGCTGCCGTGCCGACGAGCGGACAGCGCGTGCCCGAGCTCATGCAGGACCAGGCTGCCCAGGAGCAGCGCGGCCAGGCCCGCCGCGGCCGCCAGGTACGCGGCTCCCGGCCGGCCCGGCGCGGCGGCGGGCAGAGTGAGCCCGCTGAACAGGAAGGCCACGATGGCCAGGACGTAACCGCCGGTGGTCAGCCGTACGGTCAGGGGAGCCAGCCGCCCGTCTCGGTGTGCCCGACCAGGGTCAGCGCCGCCAGCAGCGTCTCCTGGCGGCATGTCTCCCGGGGCGGGCGCGGGCGGATGGTCCGACGTGCGTGTCGTGGTCATCGTGGTCCTCCAGCGCCAGTGGCGCGGCTGGTCCTCCTGGTTCGTCGTTTTCAGCGACCCTTAGATTCTCGCTTGCCGAGACTACGAATTCACTAGCCTTGATCGGCCAGAATATAACCTGTGTTATTGCCGGAGTCCGGCAATAACAGGGGCAGGTCCGGTAACGGCGGCGGTATCCGGCAGCGCGGTTCGCCGGGATCAGGCTCATGACCTGGCACTGCCATTGCGGCCATTCATGCCATTACCATCGCGTTTGTGACTGGCGACTGGTTTGTGGGGCGTCGCGATGAGCTGGCGCAGTTGCAGGGCCTGGTGGCCGCGGTGGCCGGAGGGTCGGGCCGGGTCGTGCTGGTGGAAGGTGAACAGGGGATCGGCAAGTCGTCACTGCTGCGGGCGGGCCTGGCGGGCGCGGCGGCGGGTTGCCGGGTGCTGTGGGGCGCGGCGGATGAGCTGGGGCAGCGGTTTCCGCTACGGCTGATGACGGAGTGCCTGGGGGAGGCCGGGCGGCTGGCGGCTGACGGCGTGGCGGGCGGGCGGGGCGCGGGTGCCGGCACCGCGGCGGCGGGGCGGGCGTCGGGGATCGGGGACGCGGTCCTGGCGTTCGGGGGCGATCCGGTGCTGGCGGGAGTGGAGCGGCTGCTCGCCGGGGTGGACCGGCTGTGCGCCCTCTCGCCGGTGGTACTGGTGGCGGAGGACCTGCAGTGGGCAGACGAGGCGAGCGTGCTGGTGTGGTACCAGCTGAGCCGGGCGGCGGGCCAGTTGCCGTTGCTGCTGGCGGGATCCTGGCGGCCGGGGACGGGGCGGCAGGACCTGGTGCAGCTGCGACGGGGGGTGGTAGCGCGGGGCGGTACGGCGCTGGCGCTGGAGGCATTGCCGGCCCCGGACGTGGCCGACCTGGTGGCGGGCCTGGTCGGGGCGCGCCCCGGGCGGCGGCTGTCGGGGGTGCTCGGGCGCGCGGGAGGCAATCCGCTGTACGCCAGGGAGCTGACGGACGGGCTGGTCCGGGAGGGTCGGGTCCAGGTCGAGGCGGGAGTCGGGGAGCTGGCCGGCCGCTCGGTGGTCGTGCAGGTGCCCGTCTCGCTCGCGGCGGCGATTGCCGGGCGGCTGACGGGACTGGCGCAGGACGTGGTCGGGGTCCTGCGGTGGGCGGCGGTGCTGGGGCAGGAGTTCTCGGTGACGGACCTGGAGGTGGTCACGGGGCGGACGGCGGGTGAGCTGATGGGAGTGGTGGAGGCGGCCGCCGCGGCGGGGGTGGTGACGGACGCGGGGCGGCGGCTAGGGTTCCGGCACGCGCTGATCCGGCAGGTGCTGTACGAGGGCATGCCGGTCGCGTTGCGGGCGGCGCTGCACCTGCAGGCGGCGCGCGCCCTCGCGGACGCCGGAGCGGCGGCGGAGCGAGTGGCCGCGCAGCTGGTTCCCGGCCCGGGCGAAGCGGACGCGCTGGCCGCCGGGATGTCAGAGGCGTGGTTGGCGGAGTGGCTGGCGGGCAGCGCGCCCGCGCTCATCTACCGGGCGCCGCAGGTGGCCGCCGAGCTGCTGCGGGACGTGCTGGCCCGGCTGGCCGATGATGACCCGCGCCGCGGGGATCTGCAAGCCAGCCTGGTCACCGTCGCGTTCCTGCTGGCGCGGGACGAGGAAGTAGAGCGGGTCGGCGAGCTGCTGCTGACCCGCTCGGCCGACCCCGACCGAGCCGGCGAGATGGCCTGGCTGGTGGCCTACGCGCAGTTGCGGACCGGCCGCCCTGCCCAGGGCGAGGCGACTATCGGGGAGGCCCTGCGCCGCTCCGGGCTCAGCCTGGCGCGCGCCGCCCGGCTGCGCGCCTTGCACGCGATCATCTTGAGCACGGCCGACGATGCTGACCAGGCCGAGGAGACAGCCCGATCGGCATTGGCATGCGCCGAACAGGCCGGCAGCGCGCTCGCGGCCGGTTACGCGCTGCACGCGATGTCCAACGTGAGCTTCATCCGCCGAGATCACGTCGCGCTGCTGGACTACACGCAGCGCGCGCTGGCGGCGGTCGGCGATGACCCGCGCGCCACTGATCTGCGGCTGCTCGCGCTGTCGGCCAGAACCGCCACGCTTGGTGACCTGGACCGCCAGCCCGAGGCGCTCGCCGCGGCCCGGCAGGCGCTCGTTCTCGCCGAGCAGACGGGGACTCCCCGGCTGGAGATGATCCGCGGCTTCCTCGCGCATCGCTACTTCGAGCTCGGCCAGTGGGACGACGCGCTGGCCGAACTGGAGCCGGCCGACGGCCCGCAGAGCCCGGTTCATGTACTGGTCATGACCCACGGGCTGGGTGCCCTGATCGCCGGGCATCGCGAGGACCGAGCGGCGGCGGACGAGCACCTGCACGCGGCGGCGGACCTGGTCCTTGATCCCGCGGTCCGGTCGAACTCGCACTTCATGCTGCTGGCGCAGGCGCTGATAGCCGAGCAGGACGGACGGCCCGCGGCGGCTGTCGCGCTGCTGGCGCCGTGTCTGCAGCCGGGCATCGACGAAACGATGCCGAGCCGCTTCCTGCTGCTGCCGACGCTGGCTCGGCTCGCGCTGGCCGGCGACGCCGCGGCGATGGTCGAGGCCACGGCCGAGGCTGCGGCCTACGAGGCCGCGCGTGAGCCGCTGCCGGTCAAGGCGGCCGCGGCGGATCATTGCCGCGGGCTGGCCGCCGGCGACCCGGCCCCGCTGCTGGCCGCGGCCGGCTACTACGGGCGGGCCGGCCGGCCGCGTGAGCAAGCCCACTCGCTGGAGGACGCGGCCGTGCTGGCGGCCCGGCGGGGTGCGCTGCCGGCGGCGCGGGAGGCGCTGGCCGCCGCGGTGGCCCTGTACCGGGGCCTGGGCGCGCAGTGGGATGTCCGGCGGGCGGGGATGCGGCTGCGGCCGTACGGGGTCCGCCAGGCCCGGGGCGGGTACCGCGCCCGCCCGGCGACCGGGTGGGAGGCGCTGACGCCGACGGAAGTGAAGGTCGCGTACCTGGTGGCGGGCGGGCGGTCCAACCCGGACGTCGCGGCGGAGCTGTTCCTGTCGCGCAACACCGTGCAGACGCATGTGTCCCACATCCTGGCCAAGCTCGGGGCGCGGTCGCGGGCGGAGATCGTCCGCGAGGCGCTCGCGCAGCCGCGGGAACGCTTGCCGGTATCATGAATAAACTGGCCGGGATAGGCCGGATTTCGACCTCTGTTTTTGCGTGAGTCGGGCAAGATCGGAGAGGAGGCCCCGGTGCCGGTGACAGGCCGCGAGCATCCGGACCTCACCGCCATCACCCGCGCGGCGAGCCGGGAGGCCGGCGGCGTCCCCGCTGACCTGCTCGGCGACTACCTGCCCACGGTGCTGGACGCGGCCCGGACCGGTCGCCGGCTGACGGCGGCGGAGCTGACCGGGCACGGCAGGTCGGGCGAGCGGGCGGCCGAGAACGGGGTGGCCCTGCGCGGCCTGGTCGACCTCTATCTGTCAGCCACCTGGCGGCTGTGGCGAGAACTACCCGGCGGTGACGGGACGGTGGGGGCCCTGCGAGCCGCGGGGCTGGCCGTCCTGCGGGCCGCGGACGATGCCGTGGCCGCCGTCGCTGAGGGCTTCGAGCAGGCCCACCTGTCCATCGCCCGCCGTCAGGAGGCCGAGCGGATCGAGTTCCTCGATGACCTGCTCGGCGGCCGCGGCAGCATGCCGGAGCTGGTCGCCCAGGGGGCCCGGCTGGGACTGGTCCTCGCCGGGCGGCATCAGGTCGTGCTGGCCGATGGCCCGGTCGGGACGCGTTACGGCGGGCCCCAGGTCCTGGCCGTCGAGCGGCTGATCGCCGGTGCTGTCGCGCCAGCTCCGTCGCTGACCATGATCCGCGGCGGCAGGCTCGTGGCGGTGATCGGCGTCGTCGACGGGGGCGAGGCCGGACGGGCAGCGGAAGCGCTGTCCGGCGGCCGGGCAGCCGCGGGTGAGGCTGCCGAGCCGGGCGACGCGAGCGGCGAATCCGCTCCGGGACAGGCGCGCAGGTCGCCCGGGCACTCCTGGCGGGTGGCCATCGGCCGCCCGTACAGCGGGCCGGCCGGCGTGCTGCGGTCCTACGGCGAGGCCACGGATGCGCTGGACGTCGCCGAGCGGCTGTCCCTGGCCAGCCCGGTGGTGAACGCTACTGACCTGCTGATGTACCGGGTCATCCTGCGGGACCGGACGGCACTGGCCGATCTGGTAGGCACCCTGCTCGCGCCGCTGAGCGGCGCCCGGGACGGCGCGACGCCGTTGCTGGAGACGCTGGAGGCGTACTTCGCCAGCGGGCAGGTCGCGGCGGAGGCCGCTCGGAGGCTGTACCTGTCGGTCCGCGCGGTCACCTACCGGCTCGCCCGGGTCAAGGCGCTGACGGGAAAGGACCCTGCCGACCCGGCCGATGCGCTCGCTTTGCAGGTAGCGGTGGTCGGGGCCCGGCTGCTGGACTGGCCGGCCACACCGCTCGAATCCGGCTGACGCGCACCGGAGCCGGCCAGGGTGGCGCCTCATCTCCAGCAGTTGCCGACGGGACGGTGACCGCCGCGCTGCGGCCGGCATGATCGTGCACGAGAGATGCTTCCACCCTGCGGACCTGCGGACCGACATCGCGCGCCAGCGCGTCTCGATCGTCGCTACGTCGGTATCCACGGCGCCGGTTCATCTCGGCGGCATTGGCGGCCCAAGACTGGAGATCTGCGGCCACCGGCTGGTTACGATCGCATTTGTGGGTGAATCCTTTGTCGGGCGCGATGGCGAGCTGGCGCT
>DATKRH010000100.1:0-3577 GCA_035532295.1 Streptosporangiaceae bacterium | reverse complement strand
CCTGGCGTTGTCGGCATAATCTTAAATCTGCTACGCGTAGTGACTGATCGAATCCTTCTAGTCACTATTGCCTCGTCGGTCTTGATCGAGGAGGCAGTTATGGAGAGCAGTCAACGCGCTGGCCATCCATCCCGGATCCAGGTCACCGGGCCGCTGGCACCGTATGCGGCGGAGTGGCGCGCGGAACTGGCCGCGCGTGGTTTCGCGCGGCATTCGGTGTTAGCGCATGCGCAGCTGATGGCGCATCTGAGCGCGTGGATGACGACCGCCGGCCACGACGCTGGCTCGCTCGCCGATGAGGTGGTCTGCGGCTACCTGGAGGCCCGCCGGGCGGCGGGGTACCGGGCGCGGGCCGGCGGGCGGGCACTTGTCCCGCTGCTGGGCTACCTGCGGGGCCTGGGCGTGGTCCCGCAGCCTGCTGCCGGGCCCGCGACGCCGGCTGAGGCGCTGCTGGCGGAGTTCTGCGGCTACCTGGCCGGCGAGCGCGGGCTGGCGGCGGTGACGGTGCGCCGTTACGCGCGGTTCGCCCGCGTGCTGATCACCGGCCTGGGCATCACCCGCGAGGCGGACCTGGCCGCGGTGACCGCGGCGGACATCGCCGCTTTCACTGTCAGCCAGGCCAGCCGGCGGAACCCGGCCGACATGCAGGGCCTGGTGACCGCGGCGCGGTCGCTGCTCAGGTTCCTGTACGTCACGGGCAGGGTGACCGCGCGGCTGGACGCGGCCGTGCCGTCGACGCCCGGCCGCCGGGCTACCTCGCTTCCGCGCGGGATCGCTCCCGGGCAGGCAGCCGCGCTGCTGGCGTCCTGCGACCGGGACAGCGCCGCCGGGCGGCGCGACTACGCGATCCTGGCCCTGCTCACCCGGATGGGCCTGCGAGCCGGCGAGGTCACCGGCCTCACCCTGGATGACATCGACTGGCGCGCCGGGGAGCTCACGGTGCGGGGCAAAGGCGACGACCACGCCAGGCTGCCGCTGCCCGCCGACGTGGGCGAGGCGGTCGCCGGCTACCTGCGCTCCGGCCGGGCGCGGACCGCTGACCGGCACCTGTTCGTCACGGTGCGGGCACCGTTCACCCGGCTGGCGCGCAACACCAGCGTCTGCGGGATCGTCCGCCAGGCATGCCTGCGCGCCGGGATCGAGCCGTTCGGGCCGCACCGGCTGCGGCACGCGGTCGCGTGCGACCTGCTGGCCGACGGCGCTTCCCTGGAGGAGATCGGCCAGCTGCTGCGCCACCGCAGCCAGCGGTCCACCGCGATCTACGCGAAAGCGGACATCGAGGCGCTGCGGGCACTGGCCCGCCCGTGCCCGGCCGCAGGCCCCGGGACGGGCACGCCATGACCGGCACGCTGCGGCAGTCCGCCGCCGGCTACCTGCAGACCCGCCGGTCGCTGGGCTACCGGCTCGAAGCGCACGGCCGGCTGCTGATGAGCTACATCGCCGGCCTGGAGGCCAGCGGCGAGACCACCGTCACCGCCGCGAACGCCGTGGCCTGGGCCACCCGCCCAGCCGGGGCGTCCGCCGTCTGGCACAGCCGGCGCCTGTCGGTCGCGCGGTGCTTCGCCCGCTACCTCAGTGTCACCGACCCCTCCTGCCAGGTTCCGCCCGCCTGGCTGCTGCCAGCCCGGTACTCGCGAACGGCTCCTTACATCTACACCCAGCAGCAGATCGATGCGCTGGTCCATGCCGCCGGCACGCTGGGCTCCCCGCTGCTCGCCGCATCCTGTCAGGCGGTGATCAGCCTGCTTGCCTCCACCGGCATGAGGATCGGCGAAGCCCTCGCGCTCACCCGCGCGGACACGGACCTGGACCGCGGAATCATCACGGTCGTCAATGGCAAGCAGGGCGCCAGCCGGCACGTCCCGCTCCACCAGACCGTGACGCAGATGCTGCGCCGCTACTCCGCGCGGCGGGACCGGCTCTGCCCGGCCCCGGGATCTGACCGGTTCTTCCTCACCCGGGCCGGCACGCCGCTGTCGCCGGGGCAGCTCCAGGACGCGTTCGCCCGGCTGCTGGCCCACACCCAGATCACCGTTCCGGCAGGCCAGCGCTCCCCGCGCATTCATGATCTCAGGCACGCCTTCGCCGTGATGACGATCCGGGACTGGTACCGCGACGGCACGGACGTCCAGGCCCGGCTGCCGGTCCTGTCCACCATGCTCGGCCACATCGCGCCGGCGCATACCTACTGGTACCTGACCGCCACCCCCGACCTGCTCGCGATCGCAGCCCAGCGGCTGCACGACCACCTCGGAGACCTGCCATGACCGCGATCGCCCCCATCATGCAGGCATTCTTCACCGACCGGCTGATGAACCAGCTGCACGCCAGCCCGCACACGATCGCCAGCTACCGCGACACGATGCGGCTACTGCTCACCTTCGCCTGCCAGCAGCGCGGGAAGGAACCCTGCAAGCTGGACTTCACCGACCTCGACGCGCCGACCGTCGGCGCGTTCCTCACCCACCTGGAGACCACCCGGCGGAACGGCATCACCACCCGCAACGCCCGGCTCACCGCGATCCACTCGCTGTTCCGCTACGCGTCCCTGCACGTCCCCGAGCACGCGGAACTGATCTCCCGGGTACTGGCCATCCCCGGCAAGCGCCACGATCACCCCACCGTCTGCTTCCTTGCCCGGGAGGAGATCAGCGCGCTGCTGGCGGCCCCCGACCCGGCGACCTGGGCCGGCCGCCGCGATCACGCCCTGCTCCTAGTCGGCGTCCAGGCTGGCCTGCGGGTATCCGAGCTCACCGGACTCACCGTCAGCGACACCGGCACCGGCACCGGCCCGCACGTGACCTGCCACGGCAAGGGCCGCAAGGAACGCGCGACCCCGCTCACCCCCGCCACCGCGGCCGTCCTCCGTGACTGGCTCGCCGAACGCGGCGGCACCGGGACTGACCCGCTGTTCCCGTCCCGTCCCGGCACCCGCCTCAGCCGCGACGCCGTCGAACGCCTCCTCACCAAGCACGCCGCCGCAGCCGCCCGGACATGCCCGTCCATAGCCGCCAAGCACGTGACGCCGCATGTTCTCCGGCATTCGGCAGCCATGGCGCTGCTGCACGCAGGCGTCGACATCACCGTCATCGCCTTGTGGCTCGGACACGAATCCCCGGCCACCACACGCGTCTACCTGCACGCCGACATGGCGCTCAAAGAACAGGCCCTCTCCCGGCTGGCGCCTGACGGCGCACCCGCAGGGCGGTACACCCCGCCCGACAGCCTCCTGGCCTTCCTCGACACCCTCTGACCACACGCCACCAGCCCGCAATGCCGCGCCGGCACCAGAAAACTGGCTCCTGACCAGGACAGAACCACCCGGCGCGGCATAACCCGCTGATCGGCATACGGCCCGGAATGCCGACATCGGCATTCCGGGCCGGGCTTCATCAAGATCTGCAGTTACTTCCCGTACCCGGCGAAGGTGTGGGTCTTCTCTGAACTTTTCAAGATCACGAGAGTCGGCGGCGCCGCGTCGGTCATCTGTATCCGCTAGCGCGGGTGACGGCTTCGCGGACCAGTTCGGTGTTGCGGCTGTCCAGCCCGGTCAGTGCGTCGCGGAGATCGACGGGGA
>DATKRH010000099.1:0-76058 GCA_035532295.1 Streptosporangiaceae bacterium | reverse complement strand
GATCGTCGCTACGTCGGTATCCACGGCGCCGGTTCATCTCGGCGGCATTGGCGGCCCAAGACTGGAGATCTGCGGCCACCGGCTGGTTACGATCGCATTTGTGGGTGAATCCTTTGTCGGGCGCGATGGCGAGCTGGCGCTGCTAACGGGGCTAGTGGCATCAGTGTCGGCTGGGGTGGGTGGCGTGGTGCTGGTGGAGGGAGAGCAGGGGATCGGGAAGTCGTCGCTGTTGCGGGCGGGGCTGGCGGGCGCGGCGGTGGAGGGCTGCCAGGTGCTGTGGGCGGCGGCGGATGAGCTGGGGCAGCGGTTTCCGCTGCGGCTGATGGCCGAGTGCCTGGGGGCGGCGGGAGGGCTGGAGGTGGCGCACGCGCCGCTAGAGAGGGCGGAGGCGGTGTTCGCGGGGGATCCGGTGCTGGCGGGAGTGGAGCGGCAGCTGACGGAGGTAGACCGGCTGTGCGCGGTGTCGCCGGTGGTCCTGGTGGCCGAGGACCTGCAGTGGGCGGACGAGGCGAGCGTGCTGATGTGGTCGCGGTTGTGCCGCGCGGTCGGGCAGATGCCGTTGCTGCTAGCGGGGTCGTGCCGACCGGGGACGGGGCGCGAGGACCTGGGGCGGCTGCGGCGCGGGGTGGGGGCGCGGTCCGGGATCGTGCTGGAGCTGGGACCGCTGCCGGAGCCGGAAGTGGCCGAGCTGGTGGGCGGGCTGCTGGGCGGGCGTCCGGGCCGGCGACTGGCGGGGCTGGTAGGCCGGGCCGGGGGCAATCCGCTGTATGCCAGGGAGCTGGCTGACGGGCTGGTCCGCGAGGGCGGTGTGGAGGTCGCGGGCGGCGTCGCTGAGCTGGCTGGCCGGTCGGCGCTGGTGCGGGTGCCGGTGTCGCTGGCCGCGGCGATCGGGGAGCGGCTGGCCGGGCTGGCTGAGGACGTGGTGGGGCTACTGCGGTGGGCTGCGGTGCTGGGCGTGGAGTTCTCGGTGACCGACTTGGAGGTCGTGTCGGGCCGGTCGGCGGGTGAGCTGATCGGGGTCATCGACGCGGCGGTGGGTGCGGGGGTGGTCGCCGAGGCGGGGCCGCGGCTGGGGTTCCGGCACGGGCTGATCCGGCAGGTTCTGTACGAGGGCGTGCCCACTGCGCTGCGGGCGGCGCTGCATCTGCAGGCCGCCCGCGCGCTGGCCGGAGCCGGCGCCCCGCCGGAGCGGGTCGCCGCCCAGCTCGCCGCGGTCGGTCAGGCCGACGGCGCAGCGGACCGCGGGATCGGGGCGGGCCACGGCCAGGGATCGCCGGATAACGGACCGGCACCCGGCGTGGGAGCCGGCGAGCTGGCGCAGGGCTGGATAGTGGAGTGGCTGGTGGCCTGCGCCCCGACGCTGATCTATCGGGCGCCGCAGGTGACGGCGGAACTGCTGCGCGGCGTGCTGGCCCAGCTGCCCGACGCCGACCCGCGCCGGGACGGGCTGGAGGCGAGCCTGATCACCGTCGCGTTCCTACTGGTCCGCCACGACGAGGTCAAGCGGGTCGGCGGCCTGATACTAGCCCGCGCGAAGGACCCCGGCATGGTCGGAGAGGCGGCCTGGCTGGTCGCCTACACGCACATGCGGACCGGGCATGCCGCCGAGGCGGACGCGGCGGTGACCAGCGCGCTGGCTCATCCCGGCCTGACTGACCTGCATCTTGGCCGGCTGCAGGCGCTGCACGCGGTCGTCCTGGCCGTGCTCGGTCAGCTCGAGCAGGCAGGCGAGGTCGGGCAGGCGGCCCTGACGGCCGCGGAGCGGGCCGGTGACCAGATCGGGGCCGGGTACGCGATGCACGCCTTGTCCTCTGTGTGCTATCTCCGGCCAGATCATGTCACCAGGCTTGAGTACATCGACCGGGCGCTGGCCACGATCGGCGATGATCCGCGGGCCACCGACCTGCGGCTGCTGCTGCTGTCCAACCGGCCGGCCGCCCTGGCTTACCTGGACCGGCAGGCCGAGGCGGTCGTCACGGCCCAGCAGGCGCTGATCCTCGCCGAGCAGGCAGGCACTCCCCGACTGCGGCTGACCCGCACGGCCCTGGCCCACCTGTACTTCGAGGCAGGCCGGTGGGATGACGCGGTCGCGGAGCTCGAACTGGTCGTCGACCTGCCCGGCCCCGACTACCACCAGCTCCTCGTGCACGGGCTGTTCGCGCTGATCGCCGGGCACCGAGGCGCTCGAGAAACCGCGGAAGAGCACCTGGCGGCCGTGCGGGACCACCAATTCCGCGACGTCGCTTACTGGTCGAACGCCTACGGCCTCCTCCAGGCGCAGGCGCTGGCCGCCGAGCAGGACGGCCAGCCAGCCACGGCGATGACCATCTTGGCTCAGTGCCTCGATCCTGACATTGCCCCGGACATGCGGGGCCGGTACGAACTAATGCCGCCGCTGGTGCGAGTTGCCCTGGCCGCCGGTGACCAGGCGATGGCCGTGACCGCCGCCGTTGCGGCGGCGCATGAGGCGCAGGCCGAGCCGCTGCGGGTCAAGACGGCGGTGGCGGAGATGTGCCAGGGCCTGCTGGCCGGGGAGCCCGAGCCGGCGCTGGCGGCGGCGGGGTACTTCGAGGCGACTGGGCGGGTGCTGGACCGGGCGATGGCGCTGGAGGACGCGGCGGTGCTAGCGGCCGGACGTGGTGAGCTGCCGGCGGCGCGGCAGGCGCTGGCGAGCGCGGTGGGGCTGTATGAGGCGATGGGCGCGCGATGGGATATCCAGCGCGCCAGTGCCCGGCTGCGGCCGTACGGGATCCGGCGGCCCAGGGGCGGGTACCGGGCTCGTCCGGCGACTGGGTGGGCGGCGCTGACGCCGACGGAGACGAAAGTCGCCTACCTGGTGGCGGGCGGGCGGTCGAACCCGGATGTCGCGGCGGCGCTGTTCTTGTCGCGCAATACCGTGCAGACGCATGTCTCGCACATCCTGGCCAAGCTGGGGGCGCGATCGCGGGCGGAGATCATCCGCGAGGCACTGGAGCACCCGCCTTCCCGCCGGCCGACGAGCGCGTAGGGCGTCTGCTCGCCGGCGGTGGGCTCCCGTCTGGTGACCCGCCGCCGGCCAGTCAGGGCACCCGTTGAACCGTGGTGAGGGCCGTCGTCGTAGCCGCAGTCGAGCGGCGCTAGCCACAGCCTGGATGTCGCTCCTGAGGGTGACCAGCCCGTCAGCCAGAGATGGAGACCCAGGATGACTAAGCCTTGCGCGCCACAGCTGCGGCGTGTTGACGCCGAGGCCATGGCCGCCCAGCTGTATCGCGATAACGGGGCCTTCGTGCTCAGCTACGTCACCGGCTTGCTGAAGGACCGCCACCTCGCCGAGGACGTCGTCCAGGAGACGATGCTGCGCGCCTGGCTGCACTGCGGCCAGTTCAGCGCGGAGAAGGGCTCGGTGCGAGGCTGGCTGCTGCGGGTCGCGCATAACGTCGCGATGGACAAGATCCGGATGCGCCGGTCGCGGCCTACCGAGGTCGCCGAGGATGCCGCGCCCGAGGCTCTGGTGGAAGACCACGCCGATGCCGTCGTGACGGCCCTGCACGTGCGGCACGCGCTGGCGCGGCTCAGCCCCGGCCACCGGGAAGTGATCGAGCAGGTCTACCTGAATGGCTGCACCGCACGAGAGGCGGCGGCCCGGCTGGGCATTCCAGAGGGGACCGCGTTCTCGCGCTCCTATTACGCGCTGCGGATACTGCGGCAGGAGCTGGGCGCGGTTCCGCCCGAGGCTGACCGGACGGCCGCGTGAACTGACCCGGGGGGAGGTGACGGCGCAGTGGCCACCGATAGTGGATTCACTCCGCAAGAGTCGGAGTTCTTCCTCGTCGCGACGGGGCAGAAGCCACCGCTGCTGCCGACAGCCATTCTGGCTATCGGGGCCGGACGATCCCGTCGTGCTGGTCGCTCCCAATGGCGCCGTGGTCCCGCCGGGCCAGCTCAGCTCGCCCGCTCAGGCGCTCGCCGACGCCCTCGGCCGGCCGGTGATCGCGGCCGACTCGCCGTACCGGATCACCCGCGACGGCGCCGTGCTCGCAGTGCGGTCGCCCGCACCTGGCGCTTCCGCACTGACGGCGAGTGGATCTGGACCGACACGGTCGAGTACTACCTGAGCCGCCACGGCCTGGCGCCCGACGCCCAGCTGACCGCGCACATCGAGGCGCGGCTGCGCCGTGGCCAGACGGTGCCCGGCACCGAGCAGGACACCGCGATCCGGGCGGCCGCCTTCCTGCTGCATCCGCCGGCGAACCAGGCGCCCAGGCCAGACAGCGGGCACTGAACTCGGGCCGGTCCGGCGGCGTAGCCCTATGCGGGAAATGACTACCTACGTGACGGACGCCGCCTGACGCTAGCCCGAGGATTACCGGGCGGCGCCGAGTTCAAGGCAGCCAGGCAGGGGGCACAAATCTCTGCTCGCCAGGCCATCCAGGCCATCCAGGCCATCCAGGCCGCGACCTCGGTCACCTACCTGGGCACGCCTGCCAGCGTGCCGGTGGCGCGGCGGCTCCTGCGCGGCCTCCTCGCCGGGTCGCCGCGCGTAGACGATCTCGAAGTCATCGCCTCCGAGCTGATGACCAACGCCATCCGGCACACGCCCAGCGGGCACGCCGGGGGCACGTTCACGATCACGATACGGTCTGCGCCCGGACTGGCGCGGATCGAGGTTCGAGACCACGGGACCGGGCGTCGGCAACCAGGGTCCTGCGATACTTTCGCCGAGTACGGGCGCGGTCTGCTGCTCGTCGCCGCGCTGGCCGACGGCCTCGGCAGCGATGTCGACCTCGGCAGCGACGCCCTCGTCGGCCAGGCGCACATCATGTGGGCTGAGGTCACCTGGTAGGCGCGGTGCCACGTCCTGGCCGCCGTCAGGCCACCGGAGCGCTGGGGCCGGCCGTCAGAGCAGGTCAGGCTGTCAGGGCCGGCTGTCAGGGCCGGCTGTCAGGCGGGCCCGTGGTGAGCGGGGAGCGTGACGGCTGGTGGCGGACGCTGCTGGCAGGCGGCGGACGCCAGCGCCGGCTCCGGCCGCTGCGGACGATGTGCGCGCCTGCGATGGCGGCAACCATGCCGACGGCGATCACGGCGCAGGTGAGCAGCGCCGCCGTGACCGGCCAGGTGTCGGGGCGCCGCAGGGGCGGCAGGCGCATCGGCGAGGAGGCCTGCGCCGCGGGCGCGCGCCCGCCTGACTCTTCCGGAAGGATCGTCGTGACCGCGGTATACGGGGCGACGATGCCGTAGCCCAGCCGCGGGTCGGGCAGGGCGGTTCCCGGCGAGTCGGCGGTCACCTCGAGCCGGTGGACTACCTGCGCGGCGGACAGCCGCGGGTAGTAACCGCGGACCAGCGCCGCGGCGCCCGCCACGTACCCGGTGGCCAGCGCCGCCCCGTCGCCGGCGATCTCGCCGGGGCCGAGGGGCCCGATGCTCGTAATCTGCGATCCGGGGGCCGCCAGGTCCACCGCCGCCCCCGGCCCGGCGGCGGCGAGCGGGGCGCCGGCGGAGTCGACGGCCGCCACCGCGATCACGCCGGGGTAGGCCGCCGGGTAGCTGACCTGGTTCGCCCCGTTCAGCCCGGAGGCGTCCAGCGGCGCGATCACGACCACGTTCCTGGCGGCCGCGTTCGCGACCGCCGCGCTCAGCTCCGGGGACGGTCCCGGCGTGGTGGCCGCGGCGACGTCGATCACCGTGGCGCCGCGGGTGACGGCGAAGTTGATGCCGGCCGCCACGGCCGCGGACGTCACCGATCCGCTGGCGTTGACCACGTTCACCGGCAGGATCTGGGCCTGTGGAGCTAGCCCGGCGAAGCCAGATCCCGGCCACGGGCGGGCCGCGACGAGCCCGGCGACGAACGTGCCATGGCCCGTGCAGTCGGTGTCCGCATGCCGCCCGGTCCCGACATCCAGGCCGGGCAGCACGGCTCCGGACAGCGCCGGCGCGGCGGCGCTCACGCCCGAGTCCAGAACGGCGACGGTCTGGCCGGCGCCCTCGGTCATGCCCCACACCGCGGCGGGCTGAAGCTGCCGCTGCGCCCAGGGCACGGACCGACTCACCGTCGATGAGCTGGCCAGGCACTGGCTGGCCAGCAGCGACCCGCGCATGCCGTGCCGCGGGCCGCCGGCCGGCGCAATGGTGCCGGGCGCGGTGGTGCCGGGCCCGGTGGTGCCGGGCGCGCTGGTGCCGGGCGCGGCCGGAGTCGCCAGGGCCATCAGCGGCGCCAGCGCGACCGAGGCGGCCCCGGCGGCCCCAGCGGCCAGCGCCGCCGCCACGGCGGCCCGGATGGCGGGTGACACGTCGCGCTCGCGTTCAGGCGCCCTGGCCGGCCGGGGCGGCAGCCAGCGGGCTCGCATCAGCGGGGGTCAGCGTGCGCAGGTCGGCCTCGGTGGGGGCGGCCATCCCGCGCTGCCGTCCGGCCTGTCGGGTAATGACCTCTTCCAGGACCTTGCGGGCGTAACGGCCGTTGCCGAACGACTTGCCGCGCGGCACCCGGTCGAAGTGCGCCCGCAGGATGGCCAGGGTCTCGTCCGGGCACTCGTAACCGCCGGCGGCGGCGTGCTGGCAGAAGATCGTCACCAGCTCGTCGGCCGTGTAGTCCTCGAACATCACGTAGCGGGAGAACCGCGAGGACAGGCCGGGGTTGGCGGTCAGGAAGCCGGCCATCTCCTGCGTGTAGCCGGCGGCGATGACCACCACTTCGTCGCGGTGGTCCTCCATCAGCTTCACGAGCGTGTCGATCGCCTCGCGGCCGAAGTCGTTACCGGAGAGGTTGCGCGGCGCCAGGGTGTAGGCCTCGTCGATGAACAGCACGCCGCCCCGGGCCCGTTCGAACGCGTCGCGGGTGCGCTGGGCGGTCTGGCCGATGTACTCGCCGACCAGGTCGGCGCGGGCCACCTCGACCAGCGGGCCGCCGTCCAGGACGCCGAGCGCGGTCAGGATCTCCTTGTACAGCCGGGCCACCGTCGTCTTGCCGGTGCCGGGCGCCCCGGCGAAGATCAGGTGCCGGCTCACCGTCGGCACCGGCAGCCCGGCCTGCTGGCGCTGCCGGGCCGACGCGATCAGGTCGATGACCTTGGCGACTTCCTGCTTGGCCTGCGTGAGGCCCACCATGTCGTACAGCTGGCCCAGGAGCATCTCGATGTGCTGCTGGTCACCGGCCCGGCTGCTGCTGCCCTGGACTACGGCCACGCCGAGGTCCTCGGGCTGGAAGCTGGTCAGGTCGGCGATCGACGCGTCGGGCATCATCGCCAGCCGGCCCGCCTGCCGGCCCACCATCTCCTCGAAGATCTTGCGGACGGCGCGGCCGTTGCCGAACGAGGCGTCCCGCGGGACGTGCTCGAAGTACATCGCCAGCGCGGCGCGCGTCTCGTGCTCCAGCGCGTAGCTGTGCGACTGGCAGATCAGCTCCATGATCTGCACCAGCTCGGCCGGCTCGTAGTTCTCGAACTCCACCGTCCGGGAGAACCGCGACGAGAGCCCGGGGTTGGAGGACAGGAACTTGCGCATCTCGTGGGAGTAGCCCGCGACGATGACCACGACGTCATCGCGCCGGTCCTCCATCAGCTTGACCAGGGTGTCGATGGCCTCCCGGCCGAAGTCGGGGCCGCCGCCGGCGCTGCTGGACGACAAGGTGTAAGCCTCGTCGATGAACAGCACGCCGCCGCACGACTCCTCGAACTTCTCGGTGGTCTTCAGCGCGGTCGCGCCCACGTACTGTGCCACCAGGTCGGCGCGGGCCACCTCCACCATCTGGCCGGTGCGCAGGACGCCCAGCGCCGCCAGGATCTTGCCGTAGAGCCGGGCCACCGTGGTCTTCCCCGTGCCCGGCGGGCCGGCGAACACTAGGTGCCGGGCCATTGGCGGCGCGGACAGTCCGGCCTCCTCCCGGCGCTTGGACAGGGCATGCAGATGCACCAGCCGCGACACTTCCTGCTTCACCCCGGCCAGCCCGACCAGTGAGTTCAGCTCGCGCAGCAGCGGCTCTACGGTGCCGTTGCCGTTGCCGGGCGCCGACTCCACCACGGTCGGCGCGGCGGGCGCCGTGGCCTGCGCCATCATGACGGACTGCTCGAACGCGTTCGGCTCCGCGTTGCCCCGGCTGGTCAGGTTCTCAACCGTCAGCATGTCGCTGGTCACGATCCGGCGCAGGCCGGCGCCGCGGTTGTCGCGGACCGTGCAATCGCGCAGGACGACGGACTGGCTGCTGGCCACCATGATCCCGTCGCCCTCGTTGGCGGCGATCTCGCACGCGGTCAGGCGCCCTTGCGCGCCCTCGGCGAGCACGACGCCGGCGCCCCGGCTCTCATGCACCAGGGTCCGGCTGACCGAGATATCCCCGCCATCCTCGACCACCACGCCGTCAGTGCCCGCGCCGACGATCTCGCACTCCCGCAGCACCCCGCGGCCGCGGGCCGCCACCAGCACGCCCGCCGCCGCGCTGCCGACAAAGCGCGTCCCGCGCACGTCCGGGTAGCCGCCGGTGGCGGTGCGTATCCCCGCCGCCTCGGCGCCCTCCACCACTGAGTCCTCGATCCGGCCGCGCCCGTCCTCCAGGACGGTCAGGCCGTGCCCGCGGCAGCCGGTCACGGTGGCCTGCCGGAACAGCGGGTTGGCGGCCGACCGGATCTCGATCCCATGCTGCCCGGTGCCCCGCACGTCCACCCGGTCGAAGGTGCCGGCCGCGGCATCGGTCACGATCAGCGCGGCCTTCGCCGTGCCGCGGAACCGGCACTTGGAGAACATCGGATCGCTGGCCTCGCCCACCAGCACCCCGGCCGCGGCGGTGTCGGCCACCGTGCAGTCGGTGAACGCGCCGCGAGAACGACCGACCAGCGAGATCCCCTCGCCCCCCGTCCGGGTGATCGAGCAGCGGCGGACGACCGGGTCGGCCTCCCCGGTCAGCACCATGCCATGCGAGCCGGTGTCCCGGATCTCGCAGTCCTCCAGGACCGGCCGCGCCGCTGAGGCGACGAGCACGCCTACGTCGTAGGTGTCGTGAATCCAGGCGGAGGTCATCCGCGTGGAACTGCATTCGCGGAACGCTACGGCCGCGCCGGAAATCCGGGTGATCTCGCAGCCCTGGACGACGCCCCGCGCGTTGTCGGCCGTCGCGACCCCGATGCCCTGGACGTCGCTGATCGTGCACTCCCGGAAGGCCGGGTCGGCCCCGGAGGAGATCGTGACCCCGTCCGAGCCGACATGCTCGATCACGGCCCGCTCGAACGTCCCGCTGGCCCCGTCGGTGATGACCACGCCGAGGCCCGCGGAGTTCCGCACCCGGCCGCTGCGCATGAGCACCGTCGCGCCGCTGCCGTGGACCTCGATCGCCGCCCTGGCGGTCGCCGTTACCTCGCACTGATCCAGGGTCAGCGATCCCCCGGCCACGTCGGTGACCGCCGTCGCCGGATCCCGGCCGCGCAGGACGAGCTGCCGCAGCGTCACCGATCCGCTGATCATCATCACCGCCGCCCCGGCCGGTGCGTCCACCACCACGCTGCCGGGCGACTCCGACGCCGCGATCGTCACGGCCCGGCGCAGCACCAGGCTCTCGGCGTACCGGCCGGGCTGCACGATGATGATGGCGCCGTCGGGCGCCGCCGCGAGGGCCGCCCCGATCGACTGGTGGCCGGCCTGGTTGTCCGGTGACACGGTTATCGTCACCGGCTCGGCGCTGATGCCGTCTATGACTCGCTCCACCGGTCCCCGTCCGCGGTCAGGGGGCACCGCCCGTGTGCGGCACCTGCCGTCAATACGCCTGCCTGGCCCGAAATCTTCACACCTGCCGCACCTCGACTCCGATCCTCGCGGGCTTGTGCCAGCGCAGGCGCACGCCGGTCAGCGCGGTCGCCAGCGATGCGGCCGCCAGTCCCGCTAGCACCAGGGCCAGGAGCACCCAGTGGCCCCAGGAGGCGGACCTGTCCGCGGGCCTGCCGCGCCTGTGGGCGCCATGAGCGCTCGCCATCGCCGTTGCCTGCGGGCGCGGCTCAGGAGGCGGCGGGCCGTCGGGCGGCGGGCCGTCGGGCGGCGGGTCGGCGCGGACGGACCGCGGCCTCGCGGTGGCCTGGCCCGGCGGCGCCCGCGGTGGCCTGCGGACGCCCGCCCAGGGTGACGGAAGTCCGCGGCGCGTGCGCCCGCGCAGTGAGCCCGATCATCACCAGCGCGATCAGCGCCACGGTAGCCAGACGATCAGGAGCAGCGCCGCGCGGAAGCGTCGCCTGCGCCGGCCGGTGGGGTCGTAGAGCACCGCCGCTGGCGTCCCGGCCTTAGATTTCACCAGCATGCGGTCTCCCTGAAACGGTTCGCCGGCCCGGCCGCGGCAGCCGCTCCTGGCAGCTCCCGCACAGGTGGCTACGCCCGGTGCCGGGGCCGGGTTCAGCCGCCGAACGGCGAGTGCCGCCAATGTCCGGGCGGGATTGCCTGCGCGGGCTGAACTCGCGCGCGGCGGATTGCGTAGGCTGGATCGTGGGACGCCGCAACCGCCCGGGCTCGATCGGGCTGTGCAGATGACTGTGGAGGCGCCGCCGGGTGCATCGCATCGCGGTGGGTTCCCAGTGAGCCCCGACCAGCGGCCGGGGCCAGCTGCGCTTGCCGTCCCGCATGTCGGCCCAGCCCAGGTCAGCGAGCCAGCAGGGACTGTCGGCCCACCCGAGACCACCGGGCTCCCGGCGGACACCGGGTTTCCTGAGACGGTCGCCGGATGGTCGGTGACGCGGATTAGCGCTGGCCTGTGGCTGTCGACCGCGGCGGGGGAGGTTCCCCCGGCCGTCCTCGCGCTCATGGCGGAACCCGGCCGGCCCAGCCTGGTCGTCGATGCCGCTGGCCCCGACCAGCGCACCGATGAGCTGATCGGCCAGCTGTTCCCGGTACTGTCGTCGGGCTCGCGCGCCGTGCGGCTCGTCCTGTCCGCCGCGGCGGATCGCTACGCGGCGGCAGCGCGCGCGAACGGCCTTGACCTCATCGCGGCGGAGGCCGCGGTGGCGATCACGCCGTACGGCTACGCGGTCGTGCGATCTGCCGAGCCGGTCAGCTCTGAGCGGCTGCCGCAATGGCGCCGCTGCCTGGCCGGCGCTGACCAGTCAGCGGCCGGCGTGCTGTCCCCGTCCCCTGACTGGGAACGACAACTGGCCGGCCGTCCCCTCGCCGTTCTCGGACGGGACATCACGGTTCGCAGGGTGCCCGCCGGCCTCGTGCTGGACCTGGCCGGGCCGGATGCCGGAGCCGCTCAGGCGGCAGACGCCGTGTGGCCCGACCCGGAGCGCGTCACCATCGTGATCGGCGGGGCCGGTCAGCGCAGCGTGCTGCGCGACGCCCTGGCGGACCTGCTGCCCCTGCTGCCGCTCGGTGCCACCGATGGCGTGCGGCTGTTCTGGCCGCGGGCCGGCGCCGGAGCCGGACCGGCGCTGCAGGCGCTCGCCACGAACGCGGGCACCGACCTGATAGCGCCGGCCGCGGACGTCTCGATCAGCGGCTTCGGCGGCGTGTGCCATGGTCCAGCGGGCGCCGCGCCGTGGCTGCGTTTCACCAGCCAGGGGGACGTCCAGGTGCTCGGATCGCTGTACCCCGTGCCAGCGTGGGAACTGGGGCTCGCCGAAGCTGACCTGAGCGGCCTGCCCGGCACCCTGCGCATCGAGCACATCGCGGCCGGGCTCTGCATCTGCTGGCCAGGTCCCGCCCAGCGCGGCCTGCTCGCGACGGCGCGCAGCATCATCCCCGACCCGTCCCAGGCCACCATCGTCATCGGCGGTGCCGTCCGCGACCACGACGTCAGGCGGGACGTCGAGAGCGTGCTCGGCCGTCTGCCCGCGGCCGCCGCGCGCCGCCTGCGGATCTTGCTGGCCGACGCCGGCTCCCGAGGGCAGGACTCGTACGCGCAGTTCCTGGCGGACACCTTCGGCGGCCAGGTCGCCGCGCCCCCGGGACGTTGGACGGCCACCCCGGACGGCCGGGTGCGAGCCCTCCCGTCAGTCGCCGCGGGACCGGGAACACCCGCTGCTACGTGGCAGCAATTCTGGCCCCGTAACGACCACGCCGCGCCGCCGTCGCCCGCGCCCGCCGGCTGGCCCGCCCCGGCAGCTATCCAGGAGCCGCGGCCGCATCAGCTGCCAGGGCCGCAGCCGGTCCCGGTGACCCCACCGGCCCCGGTGGCCATACCACTCCTCGTGACTCCTCCGGTCGCGCCCGCCCCTCCGGCCTTTCCGGCCGCGGCCGGGCCAGTGGTCCCTGGGCAGCCGCCCACCACCGGCGGCGTCGCCGGCCCGCCGGTCCCGCCGAGCCGCGTGGTCCTGCTCGCCCGCGACCACCGGTCATCGGCACAGGATCGGCTGCGCTACCGGGAGTCGGCGGCGCGGTATCAGTCGTATGTCGTGGCGGTGCGGCGCATGCTGACGCAGCGGCCCGGCCTGCGGGCGGCGGCCGCGGGCGACGCGGAGGACGCGGTCGTGACGGACTTCGCCGCCGTACTCGACTTCCTGGCCGACGACCACCGCGGTGCGGCCGCCGCTCTCAGGACAGCTGGCCCCGCCGGCGATCCGCGGATGCCGTGCGTCATCTCCGGGCTCCGCCGGCTGCCCTCGTTCACCGGGGCCGTCTTCAGCTCGGCCAGCGTGGCAGGTCCCGCCGCCAGCGGCTACGTCACGGGCGCGATCGTCACTGAGCCGGCGTTCGTCTACGCGACGTCGTCCCGCCTCGTGGCCCTGGAGGGCAACATCGGTTACGTCATCTGGTCACAGACCGGCAAGCGAGTCGCGGCGCTCGCCGCGGACGCCGGGCGTCATGAGATTATCTTCGCCGCGGGCACCACCTACAAGGTGCTCCAGGTTGACCTGGGCCGGCCGCGGACCGGCCAGGCCAGGGTCTTTCTGCGGGAGGCGTCCTGGTCGGGCCGCCCGGGCGGCGCCGCCCGGCCGTCCCCCGTCAGCCAGCCGGGCAAGGAGCCGGATGAGATGGACCGCCGGGTGCTGGACCGCCTGGTGACGGCCGCCGCCCTGCGCGATGACGTGGCCGCCGAGGACCAGGTCCCGGGTCGCCTCGCTGGCAGCGCCGCATTGCCGATCGGCCTTGATGCCGGCGGGGTCCCGTTCCAGGAGGGAACCGCCGGAGCCTGACCGCGGCCATCGCGGACACGGTCAGGCGATCACGGCGGTCAGGTGATCGCCGTGATCAGGCAGCGGACTGTCAGGCGATGACGGAATACAGCGCCTCGTTCGGGCGAAGGCTCGGATGTGCCGTGAACGACCACGGAGCGTCCGGAAGGTCCGCCAGCACCACCGGCACGACGTGGCGCTGCGTGCTGGCGACATAACGAGCCAGCGCGAACGCGTCCTCGTTCGAGCGCAGGTCGCAGAACACGATCTCGGTGCCGTCGTCGGTACCATCCGTAACGGCCGACCCGAGGTCGCGGACCGTGGCGACCCAGGCTGCGCCGGCAGGATGCGGTTCGGGAAGGACGGCCCCGACGACGATGACGACGCAGGAGCGGTCGGCCGTGGTGGCGGCCATGCAGAGCTGATGCGCGATCGATTCCGCCAGCCGGGTCGCGGCGGCGCTGTCGCCGCCGATGGCCACCGCGCCTGGCGCCGCGGCGAGATCGATGAACAGGCAGCCTTCATCCCCCGCGCCCACGCACGCGAAGGCAAGTCCATCGTCTGGAGCGTCGTAGGGCAGCGGTGCCCAGACCAGGTAGGGAGTGGCGGTCAGCCAGGTGCGGCCGCCACGCGGCTTGCCATCGTGGCTGGCGGCGGGCGCCTCTGACAGCACGACCTCGATCCGGTCGTCGCCGAGTGCGACCTGATGCCGCTGGGCTGGCACGTCCGTCGTCGCGGCTAGCTGCGCCGACGACCGCTGTGCTCCCAGGATGCGCAGCGCGACAGGCGAGAAGCCTGCCGCTCGGCTTTCCGTCGCGGCGATCTGAGCGCCGTCATCCGCCGGACCCGACACGATGGTCGCAGCGGCGTCATCGATGGCGACAGGGGGCTCTGGGCTGCCCGCGGGGGCCGTGGTATCTGAGGCACCGCCTGTGACGACCGCGCCTGTGACGACCGCGCCTGTGACGGCGGGAACCGCGACGGCGGGAACCGCGACGGGCGGGACGATCATGGGCTGGACGATCACGGGCGGGACGTCGGTGCCGGGAGGAGTCGCGGCGGCCGGACCCGGTACAGCCAGGGCCAGGAAGTCGGGCCACGGCAGCTCGCCGTCCTCGCCCTCCCCGCCGGGCGGGGCAGGCGTGGCTGAGGCGGCAGTTGCGGCCGGACCGGCCGCCTCAGTCGGCGTAGCTGGGGCGGTCGCCGTGGCGGGGACAGCCGGCGAGTCCGGCCTAACCGAGACGGCCGCCGGGGGCGGGGCAGCTGCCGCGACCGGGACATCCGCGTCGGCGAACGCGCCCTGAATGCCTGACCAGCCGGGAGCCGCGCCATCCGGCCGGCCATCAGAGCGTGCTGACCCGGCCGGGCCGTCGAGCCAGGCTGGGTAGCTAAGTGCGGCCGGCCGGGCGGCTCCGGGCGCGGCATCAGCCGCGGTCAGCGTGCCGAGCGCGGCCGCCGGATCACCGGTACCGGCGGAACTGCCGATCGTCGCCGGCGGGATCACGGGGGCCAGGAATGATCTGCCGTCGCCCAGCTCTCGCGGCGGACCGCTGCTGGCCAGCATGGTGCCTGGTGGCATCGGCGCAGGCGCGTTGCTGACGGGCCGGCCGGGCCCGGCCGGGCGATTGGCGCGGCGGCGATCCGAACGGCCGGGGCGCCCGGTCCGGCCGGGGCGGCCGACGGCGTTGCGGCGGTGCCGCCGCATGATCGGCAGGCCCGCGGCGAGAAGGATCGCGATCAGGACCGCGCCGCCGATCTCGGCGTCCTCCTGGCTGAGCCGCGGGGACCTGGACCCGGGGGCGGCGGCCACGTTGTGGTGGGACGTCGCAGGAGCGGCCGAAACGGTGGGCGACACGGTGACCGAAGGGCTGGGCGAGGGGACGACTGGCAGCGGGCCATAGTGCACGCCAGGGCCGGCCGCGCTGGCTGGCAGCACGAGGATCCAGCCGGGCAGGATCACCGTGGGATATTCCAGGCGTCCGCCGCCCGGCTGGAGCCGGCCCTTGTTGAGCTTGAAGATCTCAGCGGAGCGGCTGCCGTCGCCCAGCGTCTTGACCGCGATCTCGTAGAGGAACTCCTTGTTCCCGTCCTTGGGCGGCTGGACGATGTAGTACTTGACCCACCCTCGGTGCGAAGGCTGCGATGTAGGTGACCTGGGCGATGTGCGCGCCGCGCGCGACGAGTGCGCCGCGGCCGGGTGAGGCTGGCGGGCACTGGCCCGGGCCGGGCCGGGCCACACCGCGGCGAGCAGCGCGGTGAGGATGAGCGCGGTCGCGACAATGTGCGCGGCGGCCTGCGGATAGCGGCCGCGAAGGCGCCTGCTGGGGTGCATGATCTCTCACCTCGTGCCGGGGCGGGAACGGTACGTGGCTTCTCCCGCGGCGGGCCCGGGGCCTGTCTCAGGGGAATCCTCTTGGGGCTACGCACCGAGCACTCGCCCGGTTCGACCGACTCGGACTACTTCGCGCGGTGGGTGAACGTGCGCCAGCGGCGGCTCGTACCAGAAGGCGGGCCAGCGAGCTGGCCGTCGCGGCGATCGGGTCAGGCCGGCCCGCTGCCTTGCCGACCGGGCCGCGCCCGGGGACGCTATGCGGGTAGCGGCCCGGATCGGACCCGCACTGATCCCACGCAGCGACGAACAGATAACTTGTCGCCGGGGGGTGGATTTTGCGAGAAATCTTGCATCGATCGCGTCTGCCGCGCGGTGCCGGACGGGAGTGACCCGAGCGATGTCGTCGGCAGCAGAGCGCGGCGGGCATGTGCAGCTGCTTCTCGGAGCCTACGTGCTAGGCGGGCTTTCGGCACCGGAGGAAGCGGCCGTGCGGGCCCATCTTGAGGGCTGCGCCCCCTGCCGGGCCGAACATAACGAGCTGGCCTGCGTCCCGTCCTGGCTGGACCTGCTGGCCCCGGCCGAGGCGGCCGGGGGACTCGACCTGCCCGGCGTGCCGGACCGGAGCCCCGGCGAGGATCGCCGGCCTGGCCGGCGGGACGGCGCCGCCGGCAGCCAGCCCGACTCGCCCTGAGGTCCGGCGCATCTAGCTGAACCAGGCGGGCATCCCCGGTCGTAGCAGGAAGGCATGCACCGTCTTGCCGTCCCGGCAGGCGGGCCGGCCGCAGGGGAGGACCGCTGATGCCAGCCCGGGCAGATTCCGCGCACATCGCGGCGGAGCTACCGCAGCAGCCGGTTTCGCCGGCCGCAAGCGCGAGTTCCCGTGCCGCCCCCGGTTCGCGCCGCCCGGAGCGG
The DNA here is from genome assembly GCA_035532295.1 of Streptosporangiaceae bacterium. Lineage (GTDB taxonomy): Bacteria > Actinomycetota > Actinomycetes > Streptosporangiales > Streptosporangiaceae > DASUBV01. The sequence goes on along the minus strand of DATKRH010000099.1, from coordinate 59,762 downwards.
GTTCACGGTCATCATTGCCGTCGCGCCGCAGCCAGACAGCTTCGCGGGCCGATCCCTGGATGATCATTGACGACACCGGCTCGCCCGCCACGGTCGGCAGCCGTCCCTGGCAGGCCGTGGTGACGGTGCTTGGTGAGGCGTTCGAGGCGGCCGCCGTGCTGCCCGGCCAGGACGCGATCATGCTCCAGCGCACCACGGCCGCCGGCGCTGCCGCCGTGACCGCGGCGCTGGTTCTGGGCCAGTCCGTCGCGCAGTCCCTGCAGACGGTACCCGACGGGACTGTCGCCGTGGCCCGGCCCGGGGCGGCGGTCCGGCTCGCGCAGCTAGCTCCGGGCCCGGCCGAACGGACGGCGCTGGCCGGGTCCCTGCAGCGCGGCTGAACGCTGGCCGTGACAGTGAACTTCGGCCGCGGATCCCGCGTAGCAACGATTGCGATGCGACCAGGATCGCCTCCGGCGGCCACGTTCTGGCCTCTACGCGGAGGCGGGAAGGAAGGGGTCCGTGAAGGGCGGTAAGCGGTCACCCGAGGTGGGACCCATACCTCTGGACGGCGAGCACCCGCTGGTGGTGCCCGTCATGTCCGCGGCCGGCGGAGTCGGCCGGTCGACCGTGGCCGCCCTGCTCGCGGCCGCGCTCAATGAGCGGACCGCCGACAGCCGGTCCCGGGCGGTGGCGGTCTGCGACACCCGGCCGCGGTCCGCGTCCCCCTGGCCGGGCTGGCTGGACCACACCGCCGAGCATGGCACTGGCTGGCTGGCCGCCTGCACCGGGGACACCGAGAAGTTCGCGCGGGAACTGCGGCGCAGCACCTCGGCCATCGACGTGGCGGACGGGCGCCCGATCTGGGTGCTGACCGATACCGGCCCGCTGCTGCCCGGCTTCTGCGAGGTGGAGCCGGGGCCCCGGTTCTGGGCGCCGGTCCTGCGCTACCTGCGGGCGGCCGTGATCGACGCCGATCCGCTGGAGGGTTTCCGGCTGATCCGGCAGCAAGGCGGCGGGGAACCAGGCACGGCGGCGAACTGGCTGGCCGTGGCGTCGGCCCGGACCGCAAGCCTGTGGGTGACGGACCCGAGCCCGGCAGGACTGTCCCGGACGCTGGAGGCAATGACCGCGGCGGAGGAGTGCGGCCTGCCCATGCACCAGTTCATTGTCGCGATCAACGACGCTCGCGGGCATGGCTGGGCGGCGCGCTCCCGGAGCCGCCGGACCCTGCTGGCCGACCGAGTCGGCGCGATCGTGGAGATCGGCCACGACGTCGACCTGCGCCGCGATCCCCGCCCGTCGCGCTCGCCGGAGCGACTCAGCCGCGGCGACATCGCCGATCTGGTCATGGCGGTCATCGGCGCCGGCGCGGGCCCGGCGCCGCACCGGGTGCCGCGCCCGGCGCCCGGCCCGGCTTCCGTTCCGGCTCCCGCAGAAAGGACTCCCTGGCATGTCGCTCCTGCCGCTCACCCCGCTCATCCTGTCCCAGCTGGCAGCTAGCGCCCATCCGGGCCTTCTGGCGATCAGCTCTGGCGCCGCGCACGCGGTCCAGGTGGCGAATGTCCCCAATCCCGCCCCGGCTAGCCCCGGCCCTGGCGGTGGCGCCGTTACCACGCTGCTGGCCTGGGTCAAGTGGCTCGCGCTGGCCGCGTGCGGCGCCTCGGCTATCGCCGCGGGCGGGATGATCGCGGCCGGCAGCGTCACTCGGCGTGCCGAGCTCGCCGAGCGGGGGAAAGCCTCGCTGCTGTGGTCGGTCGTGGGCGCGGTCATCGTGGGCATCGGCATTCCCCTGGTGAACCACGCGTTCAGGCTCGGCTAAGGCGGACGAACCCGATGGCGCAGCTCCAGACGACCAGATCGCGCGCGGCGTCGCCGTCGCCCCGCCGCCGGCGGCCGACTGCGGCTGCCGTGCCCGCGGCCGCGGCAGCCGTACTGCTCGCCGCCGTCCTGGCGCTCGGGGCCTATCTCGTCGTCGGTCGGGCTCACCATGGCGTTGCGGCGCGTCGGCCGGCCGCGGCGCGTCCCGCCCCGAAGGCACCCGCCGGTCCGCCCGCGGGGTCCGCGGCCGCCGGGCGAGGGCACGGCCAGCTCCAGCTCGTGACGGGATCGCGGCTGGTGAACGGCGTGTACACGGACTACCCGCGGTCGCGTGCCGGAGCGGTCAGCGCGGCGGCGGAGTTCATCACCGAGCTGGGCTCGACCCTGAACCCCGACCGTGCGGCCACGGTGGCGCGACTGGCCGCCGACCCCGCCTATTCCGCTGCTCCCCAGCAGGCCGCGCAGGGCACGATCAGCATCCGCCGCCGGCTCGGCCTGCCCGCCGCGGGCGCCCTGCCGCCGGGAACGGCCGTGTTCCTCGTCCCTGTCATGTTCCAGCTGCGAGAGGTCGCTGCCCGCGCGCTGACCGTGCTCCTGCTTTTCGACTACACCGAGACCATCCCTTCCGGTATCCGGGAGCACCTCGGCGTTACCGCGGCCCGGCTGAGCTGGACCCCGGCAGGCTGGCGGCTGCTGCAGCCAGCCGGGCCGGCTCCAGCTGGCCTGATCGCGACGCCGGGGACCGCCGCTGCTGCCGCGAAGGGCTGGGAGGCGATGACCGATGCCCTGTAACCCGCTGACCGACCTGACCGGCTGCCTGGGCCCGGCTGCTGGTGGCCAGACCAATGCCGTCGGCGCGCAGGGCTGGAACGCCATCTGCCAGTCGTTCGGCAACGCCGCGCAGCAACTGCTCGGCTCGTTCGCCAAGTCCTTCGTGGCGATCCCGCCGGTCAATCTCTCCTACGCCGGCGTCCGGTCGGTCTACGGCCTGTCGCTGGAGATCGCGGCGCTCATCGCGGCCGTGCTGCTGATGATCCAGGTGATCCGGACGGTCATGGTGCACGATGGCTCGGCCATCGCGCAGGGGCTCGTCGGCGTCGGCAAGGCGACGCTGGCCTTCGTGCTGACCCTGGGCGCGGCCGCCACGGCACTTCGCGCCTCCGACGAGCTGACCCGCTGGATCATTGCCCGGACCTTCGGCAGCCCGGCGGTGCTCTCCGCCCGGCTCGCGCACCTGGCCAATTTCGACCCGCAGGTGTCGCCGAGCCTGCTGCTCATCATGGCCCTGCTGGGCATCCTGCTCACTATCGCGCTCTGGGGGCAGCTGCTGGTGCGCAATATCGCCGTGACCGTGCTCGTCGCCGTGTCTCCGGTCGCCGCGGCCGGCCAGGTCGCCCACGCGACCCAGCAATGGTGGCGCCGGCTCGTCCGGGCGGCGGTTCAGCTCATCGCGCTCAAGCCGGTGGTAGCGCTGATCTTCGCCGTCGGGCTCACCATGCCCGGGACCGCGGGCGGGGTCCAGAAACTGCTGGCGGGCATGCTCGTGCTGCTGCTCGCGGGCTGTGCCTGGCCGGCGATGGCGCGGCTGTCCGCGGTGCTGGAGGTCTACGTGGGCGGCGGCGCACTGGCGGGCATCCGGGGCGGCGCCGGAGTCCGCGGTGCCGGCGGGCCGCCTGGCGGGGTGGCCCCGGCGGAGCTCAGCCGCGTGGCGGAGGTCCGCACCATGGCGGCCATCCATGACTATCACAGCAGGTCAGCGGAGGCGGCGCTGCGGGCGGCGCCCGGACTGGGCCGGCTGGCCGACCTGGCGCGGGCCGGCATCAGCGCCGGGACGCCCGCGTCGCACGAGCTGGCCACCCTGGCCGCCCCCAACCACGGCACCGTTAACCACGGCACCGTTAACGCCGGGGCTGCTGACCCCGGCACCGTTAACCCCGGGGCTGCTGACCACGGCACCGTTAACCACGGCACCGTTAACCACGGCACCGTTAACCACGGGGCTGCTGACCACGGCACCGTTAACCCCGGGGCGGCGCCCGGAGCCTGGAGGAGCCGGTGAGCACCAAGGATGAGGCCTATTACGGCTGGCAGCACGAACGGGTGAACTTCCTGTTCGGCATGAGCGGACGGCGGACGGCGCTGGTGGCCATCGCCGTGCTCATCGCGGTGCAGCCGGTCTCCGCTTCCCGCTTGTCCGACGCCCTGGTGGCCTGGCCGATCGCGGCGTTCCTGCTCGCGCTCGCCTACCTCCGGGTGGCGGGCCGCACTGTCGACGAATGGATGGTGGCCGCCGTGTCTTTCCAGCTGATCAAGGCGCGCGGACAGAACCGCTTTCACGCCGGGGCTTTCGCGCCGCCGGCGAGTGCCGACCCGGCGGCGCCGCCGCCGATGGACCTGCCGGGCGTGCTCGCGCCGGTCCGCATCCTGTCGGCGGAGACCGGCGCGGGGGGCACGATGGCGGTGATTTATCACCCCCACGAGCGCACCTACACCGGGGTGGCCCGGATCCGCTTTCAGGGCCTCGGGCTGGCCGACTCGAGTCGGCGGGACGCGCAGGTAACCGGCTGGGGGCGGCTGCTCGCCGGGCTATGCGTGGAGGGACATCCGATCATCCGGGTCCAGGCGATCCAGCGCAGCCTGCCGGAGGACGGCACGGCGCTGAGCGGCTGGCACGCCGACCACGTGGCCGCCGACGCCCCGCCGCAAGCCGTAGCCGTCACCACGGAGCTGCTGGCGACGGCGGTGCCCGCATCCGTGCGGCGGGAGGAATGGCTGGCCTTCACGATGGACGAGCGGCGGGCGGCCGCGGCCATCCGCGCTTCCGGTGGCGGCGAGGCGGGCGCCTGCGCCGTCCTGGCCCGGCATGTGCGGACGCTGTCGGGCGCGGTGAGCGATGCGGAGCTGGAGGTGGCTGGCTGGCTCACGCCCCGTGAGCTCGCGGAGGTGATCCGCACCGCCTTCGATCCCGTCAGCGGGCCGCCGCTGGCTCGCCGGCGCGGCGCGCAGGAGTCGGCCGTGGCCGCTGGCCGGCCATACGCCGGGCTGGCCGCGGGGGTGGACCCCCGGCTGGCCGGCCCGGTGGAAGCCGAGACCTCGTGGGGTTCCTACCGGCACGACAGCGCCATCAGCGTCTCCTATCTCATCTACGACTGGCCGCGCGGCGAGGTGTATGCAACCGCCCTGTTCCCGCTGCTGGGTAACGGGGCGTCGCGCCGGGCCGTGTCGCTTTACCTGCAGCCGCTCAGCCCGCGCGAGGCCGAGCGCCGGGTCATGGCCGAGCGGACGCAGCGCGACGTGGCGATCCGGATGCGGCAGCGGACCGGGCAGCTGGTGCCCGAGCATGAGAAGGCGGCCCAGCGGCGGGCGGACGAGCAGGACGCGGAACGGGCCGCGGGTCACGGGCTGATCCGGTTTTCCGGCTACGCGAGCGTGACCGTGACGGACGGCGAGGACCTGGCCGACGCCATCGCGGCGATGGAGGCGGATGCGGCCGCGGCGCGCATCGAGATCCGCCGGATGTGGGGCGCTCAGGACGTCGGCTTCGCCCTGGCCGCGCTCCCGGCCGGACTCGGGCTGCCGCGAAGGAGATGGTGACACCGTGTACGGACTTAAGAGCAGGCGACCGCCGGCGGAGCAGGATCTCCCGGCCGAGACCCTGGCCGAGCTGGTGCGGGCCCGCATCAGCCCGGTAGATCTGCTGGCGGTCGCCGCCGGCGACGGCGAGGGCGGCGATGGTGCCACCACAGAAGGCAGTGCTGCCCCCGGGCAGCCAGCAGCCGGGCCGCGCCCGGCCGGGACCGGGCTGGCCCCCTCCTACAGCCCTGGCCCGGTCCCGCCCAGGCGCGGCCCGGCCCGCCGCGGGGCGGGCCGGGCCGCGCGGCCGCCGCTGCCGCGCGTCTTCCGGGGCTCTACGGCGCAGGTCCAGGGCCTGTACCCGTGGCTGCACGGTGCCCCGCTGCGGGCATCGGGCGCCTACCTCGGGGTGGACTGCCTGAGCGGGGCCGCGTTCTCCTGCCATCCGATCGAGTGGCTGCGTAACGGCCTGATCACCAACCCGAACCTGCTGATCACGGGCGTGCCCGGCTCAGGCAAGTCGGCGACGATCAAGGCCCTCGCGCTGCGCCTGATGGCGTACGGCGTCGCCACGTTTGTCGTCGGGGACGTCAAGAACGAGTACGCGCCGCTGGCCCGCGCGCTCGGTGTCGAGCCGGTGGAGCTAGGCCCTGGCCTCGGGAACCGGCTCAATCCGCTGGATGCCGGACCGCTCGGCGAGAACCTGCCGACCGACCTTGAGCTGCTGCGCGAGCGGCTGGGCGAGATCCATCGCCGACGGCTAACGTTGCTGTCGTCGCTGGTCATGATGCGCCTGGGCCGGGCGCTGGATCCCACCGAGGAGGCCGCGCTCTCGCTGGCCATCCGGCACGCGTCCGGTGAGGCCGACGCCGCGACAACCCTCACCGATCCGACCATCCCGGCGGTCTGGCGGCTGCTGCGCGACCCTGTCAGCGAGATGGCCCGTGAGCTGAGGGTCCGCCAGCAGGGCGTGGACGAGCTCCGGGACATGATCCGCCCGCTGACCGACGCGCTCGGCAACATGGTGACCGGCTCGCTCTCGGGCCTGTTCGACGGCCCCACGACCATCCGCCCGGATTTCGACGCGCCGCTGCAGACCGTCGATCTGTCCCGGCTGGACGGCAGGGGAGACGAGACCGTGGCGATGACGCTGGCCTGCGTCTCGTCCTGGGGACAGGCCGCGATTGATGCCGACGGAGGCCCGGTGCGGCTCGTCATCCGTGACGAGCTCTGGCGTTCGATGCGCATCCCCGCGATGATCCGCAAGATTGATTCCGACCTGCGGCTTTCCCGGGCGCACGGCACGATCCAGGCGCTGGCCACGCACCGGCTAGCCGACTTCGAGGCGGTCGGGGCAGCCGGCAGCGAGGAAGCGGCCATCGCGCGCAACCTGATCTCCTCCTGTGATATCCGGGTCTGCCTAGCTCAGGACACCCGCCCGCTGGCCATGACCCGCGAGGTGATCGGCCTGACCGACACCGAGTGCGCGCACATCGGCTCCTGGTCCGCCGCGCAGATCGGCCGGGCGCTGTGGAAGGTCGGCCGGGACAGCTCGCATGTCGTGCACACCATGCTCACCCCCACCGAGCAGCGGCTGTTCTGGACCAACGAGAAGATGGCAGTGTGAGCAATGGGCCGCGTGCTGAGGCTTCCTCTGCTGGTGGTGCTGGCGGCGGGCGTGCTCACGGCGGCGGTCATGCTGATCGCCGTGGGGGCCGGGCTGACCGGCCCCACGGCGGGCGCGTGCGCCCCGGCCGTCCCGGTGGGCAGCGCCGCCGCCAGCGGCGTGTCGCTGGGCGCCGGGCAGCTGGCTAACGCCCGGATCATCTACGCGGTCGGCGCCGGACGCGGGCTGCCGCTGCGCGCCGAGGTGGTCGCCATCGCCACCGCGATGCAGGAATCCGGCCTGCGGGACCTGCCGTACGGCAGCGCCGACTCACTCGGCCTGTTCCAGCAGCGGCCCTCGCAGGGCTGGGGCACGGTCGCCCAGATCATGGATCCGGTCACCGCCGCCCGCGCCTTCTACGACCGGCTGATCCAGGTGCGCGGCTGGCAGGCCCTGCCGGTCACCGCCGCGGCCCAGGCCGTCCAGCGCAGCGGATTTCCCGGCGCCTACGCCCAGTGGCAGCCGGTAGCGACCCGGCTGGCGGCATCCTTCGCGGACACGGCCAGTACCTCCTGCGCGGTCCTGGACGCCAACATCGTTCCGGCGGCCGTCAGCGCCGCGCTGCCGCCTCACTACCAGCTGCCGGCCGCCACTGCGGTCACGGTGGCGCTGGCTATCCGCTTCGCCCTCGCCCAGCTGGGCACCAGCTACCAGTCCGGCGGGTCCTGCACCGACGCCCGCAGCGCGGACCCGGCGCTGCACTGCGACTCCTCCTCGCTCGTCCAGCAGGCCTACCGGGCCGGCGGCATTCCGCTGCCCCGCACCACGGACGCGCAGGTCGGTGTCGGAGTCCCGGTGTACGCGCTGAGCGCGCTGAGCCCTGGCGACCTCGTGTTCACCGCCGGGGCGGATGGCACGTCCGGCCATCCCGGCCACGTGGGCATGTACATCGGCGCCGGGCTGATCGTGCAGGCGCCGCAGGCCGGCGAGGACGTCCAGCTCAGCCCGCTGTCGTCGTGGGCGTCCCAGATCGTCGCGATGCGCCGCCTCGCCTGACCGGGGGTTGGCGTCAGCCCGCGGGCCAGCAGCTGACCGACGGATCGTAGCCCCGCAAACGCCGCACGCCGTTATGTTCTGGCCGGGGACCCGGTGGTCCGCCAATCCCATCGCCGAGGTCGAGGCCCGCGCGGGAGCTGGCTCAGCGCGGGAGGATTCCGGGATTGAGCGTGCCGGCCGGGTCGAACGCGGACCTGACCCTGGCGAACAGGGCCCGCTCCGCGCCGGAACGGGCCAGCTCCAGCCACCGGCCCTTGAGGACGCCGATGCCGTGCTCGGCCGAGATGGAGCCGCCGAGCGAGGCGACCAGGCCGAACACGGCCTCCTCGTGGCGGCCGTCGGCCGGCGCCGCCGGGACGATGTTGACGTGGACGTTGCCGTCCGCGACGTGGCCGTAGATGATGACCGTCGCGCCGGGGTCGGCCGCGGCGACGGTGGCGGCCACCGTACTCGCCAGCCGCACCCACTGGCCGGCGGGCACCGACACGTCCAGCTTGATCGGCACGCCCAGGAACCCGGCCGCCTCCGGGTGGCGCTCCCGGTAGGCCCACAGCCGGGCGCGGTCGGCCGGGGCCTGGCCGACGGCGGCGGGCAGGTCGCCGATGAGGTCGCCGAGGTCGTCGAGCGCTCCCGGCCCGGCGGCGTCGAGCAGCAGGTAAGCCGGCGGCGCCGGATCAAACACGGGCGGGCGCAGGCCGGCGCGGGAGCTGAGGATGTCCAGGCCGGCCCGGGTGAAGAACTCGGCCGACAGCAGGCCGGGCACCGCGGCGAGGGCCCGCCGGGCCAGGTCGTGCACCTCCGCCAGACCGCCCGCGGCGATGAGGGCGGTAACGGGGTCCCGTGGCCGCGGTACCAGCTGGAGCCGTGCCCGGGTGATGACCGCCAGCGTGCCCTCCGAGCCGGCCAGCAGCGACGGGTAGTCGTAACCGGTGTTGTCCTTGACCAGGCCCGACAGGTGCGACACGACGGTCCCGTCCGAGAGGACCGCCTCGACCCCGCGCAGCTGCGACCGCATCGGCCCGTAGCGCAGCACCCGCAGGCCGCCGGCGTTCGTGGCGACGGCGCCGCCGACGGTCGCGCTGTCCCGGCTGGCGATCAGGATGCCCAGGTCCAGGTCAGGATGGGCATCGGCGACCCGCTGCAGCGTCACGCCCGCGCCGGCGGTGACCTGGCGGGCGTCCGGGTCGGGCTCGCTCAGGTCGGCGAGCCGGGTCAGGCTCAGGACGACCTCGCCGTGCAGCGGGACGCCGCCGCCGACCAGGCCGGTATTGCCGCCCTGCGGCACGACCGACAGCCCGGCCTCGGTGCAGCGGGCCAGCACCGCCGCGACCTGCTCGGTGTCGCGCGGCCGGACGACCGCCGGGGTATGGCCCTGGAACCGGCCGGTCCAGTCGACGGCGAAGCCGGCGGTCGCCGCGCCGGTCAGGACATGCTGCTGGCCGACAACACCGGCCAGGAAGCGCAACGTTACCGGCGAAAGACTGGCTGTCACGGTCAGAACGCGCCCTCTTTCATCGCCGCTGTCAGCCGGTCTCGCAGGCCCGCATCGCGCGGGCGAAGGCCTCGCCACGGTCGCGGTAGTTCCGGAACACCCCGAAGCTCGGCGCGGCCGGCGAGAGCAGCACGATCCCGTCGGGGCGGGCCCAGGCGAAGCCGGCCTGGACGGCCGCGTCGAGGTCGGCGCAGGCCGTGACCTCCGGCTTGCCGTCGCCGGCGGCGTCAATGGCGGCCTGGATGCGCGGGCCGCTGTCGGGCAGCGTCAGGACCAGTGTCGGCGCTGGCCGGCCGGCCAGCCCGGCCGCCAGCGGAACGTAGTCGATGCCCCGGTCGTGACCGCCGACGATCAGGGCCACCCGGCGGCCGGGGAAGGCGTCCATGGCCGCGAGGGTCGGCAGCACGTTCGTGGACAGGCTGTCGTCGACGAAGGTGACCCCGTCGACCGTGCCGATGGGCTGCAGGCGGCTGGCCAGGTGCTCGAAGTCCGCCGCCGCGTCGCGCAGCGCCGCGTCATCGCTCGCCTGCGGCACGCCGAGCGCGGCCAGGCAGGCGCGGGCGATGAGCGCGTTGCGCCGGTTATGCGTGCCCAGCAGGCGCAGCGGCGCCATCCAGTCCGCTTCCGGGTCGTCGGCGGCGTGCACCCAGCGGACTCGCGGGCCGAGCGTCGACTCCCGCGCCCGGATCAGGTCGCTGTCCCCGTTGGCGATGGTCAGGTCCGCTCCCGGCTGCGAGCACGCCGACAGCTTGTCCCGGTAGTACGCCTCGACGCCGCCGTGCCAGTCCAGGTGGTCGGGATGCAGCGACGTGACGGCCACGACCGGCGGCGAGCTCGCCAGGTCGGTGGCCTGGTAGCTGGAGGTCTCGATGACCCAGTAATCGAAGGCCACCCCGTCCAGCGCCGGGTCCCAGGGCGGCGCTCCGATGTTGCCGCCCGTCAGGCAGGAGTACCCCAGCCGGGTCAGCAGGTGCCCGGCGATCGCCGTCGTGCTGCTCTTGCCCTTCGTGCCGGTGATGCACAGCACGCGGCCGGTGTCGGCTTCCTGCATCCAGAGCCCGAGGCCGCCGGCGACCGGGATGCCGCGTTCTTCCAGTTGCAGGAGATCGGGCCGGTAGCGGCTGATGCCCGGCGACTTCACCACCACGTCGCAATGGGTCAGGGCCGCCAGGCCGCTGTCGGCAGTGGCGAACACTGGCAGCCCGTCCACGTCGCCGGGCGGCGGCCGGTCGTCGACGAGCACGGGCTCCACGCCCAGGGTGCGCAGCCGCGCCAGGTTCGCGGCACCCTCGACGCCCAGGCCCCAGACGCCGACGCGCGCGCCGCGCAGCTCAGACCAGGAGATCTTGGGGCGCATAACTGTCCGGGATGAAGTGATCGCCGACCGGTCGCCTCAGCCGCGCGATGGCGGCGAACCGTCCGCAGGGCCTGGCGGCTCGGTCGCTAAAGAACGGTCCCTGGTCGGGCCCGGTCGGCAGCGCAGCCACCTGGACCTGCCTATCCGGAACACCGGCGTCGCGCAGGATGCGTCGGTTAGCCGCCCATAGGTCAAATAGCCACCGGCCGAAGCCGTCGGGCCGGATGATTCCGTTCGTGTCACCGCGGAAGCAGCGGTCGGCCGCGTCGGCAACCTCCTTGCCAACCTGGTAGTGGTCCGGCGCAATTGCCGGGCCAACACCGGCCAGCACGTTCGCAGGTCGTGCGCCCAGGGACGCCATGGCGTCGAGGGTAGCCTCCGCCACCCGCGCGACCGTGCCACGCCAGCCAGCATGGACGCAGGCCAGCACATGTGCCGCCGGGTCATACAGGACTATCGGCACGCAGTCGGCCACCATCACCGCCAAGACGGTTCCCGGATCCTGAGTAACCAGCGCGTCGGTCTGCCTGATCGCATCGTCCTGGCTCAGGGTGCCCTTTCCCCGGTCAGCGGCCGAGACGATCCGTGCCTCGCGGCCGTGCGACTGGTTGCAGAAGACGAAATCGGCGGGGCTAGCGCCGAGCGCATTGGCGACTCTGCGCCTGTTCTCCAGAACATCGGCGGCCGAGTCGCCAACATGGAGGCCCAGATTAAGGGTTCCGTAGGGACCCGACGACACGCCGCCGTGCCGCGTGGTCACCATGATCTCCGCATCGAGGCCGTCGAACAGTGGCCACGCCAGAACTTCCAGGTCCCGCTGCTTACGGAACTCGAAGGTGGTCGTGGCTGGTGCGGTCATAGGACCCGATCCTAGCTACCGGCTTGCCGAGCCGCCGACCTGATCTCCTGGAGGTAGTCACGACCGCTGGACGCTTCGCCGCTAGGAGGCGCGGCGGGGGTGACGCCAGCGGTCGGCGCGGCGGTCGGCGAGGATCTGGCGGACGACGTTGCGGCCGGGGATGCCCGTCACGCCGCCGCCCCCGTGGGTGGCCGAGCCGGCCTGGTAGAGGCCGCGGACCGGGGTGCGCAGGTCGGCGTAGCCGGCCGCCGGCCGGGCGTGGAACATCTGCCCGAGGCTCAGCTCGCCGTGGAAGATGTTGCCGCCGACCAGGCCGTACTCCTGCTGCATCTGGTGCGGGCCGATGACCTGCCGGTGCAGCACCGAGCTGGTGAAGCCGGGCGCCACCGCCTCCATCCGGGCGATCACGGCGTCGGCGTAGGCGGCCAGCGCGGCCTCGTCGGGGTCATCCGCGTAGGTATGCGGCACCCACTGGGTGAACATGGACATGACGTGCTGGCCCGGCGGGGCCAGCGAGTCGTCGAACACGCTGGGGATGCAGATGTCGGCGAACGGAGCCGTCGAGGGGCGCCCGGCGACCGCTTCCTGGTAGGCGTTCTCGACGTCGTCCAGGCTCTCGGCCAGCACGATCGTCCCGCCGTGCACCTGCGGGTCGAAGTCCGGGTGGCTGGCGAACACCGGCAGCCGGTCGAGCGCGAGGTTGATCTTCACCGTCCCCGACCGAGACTGCCAGCCCCGGATGTCGGCGACGAAGTCGTCGGGCAGGTCGGCGGGATCGACCAGCCGCAGGAATGAGATCCGCGGGTGCGCGGTGGTGATCACGACCGGCGCGTCCACCTCTTCGCCGCTGGCTAGCGTGACGCCGGTCACCCGGCCGCCGCTGGTCCGGATCCGGGCCACCTCCGCGCCCGTCCGCACCTCCGCGCCGAACGACCGGGCGGCGGCGGCCAGCGCGCTGGTGACGCCGCCCATGCCGCCGCGCGGGAAGCCCCACGCCCCCGACTGCCCGCCGGTATCGCCGATGTGATGGTGCAGCATCACGTAGGCGGTGCCGGCCGACCGCGGCCCGGCCCAGGTCCCGATCACGCCCGACACCGACAGCAGGCCGCGCATGGCGTCGCTCTCGAAGTACCGTTCCACCAGGTCGGCGATGCTGCCGGTGAGCATCCGGGTGACGTCGACGGCGCCCCTGGTGTCCAGCTTGCGCAGGTGCCGCAGCAGCAAACCCTGCCGCCACAGGTCCTGCGGTCGGCGCGACCCCAGCCGCGGCGGGATCTCCTCCAGCAGCGGGCCCAGGATCGCGCCCAGGCCGGCCAGGTGCGCCTCGTAGTCCTCATACGCGGCGGCGTCCCGCGCGGAGAACTTCCCGATCTCCTCGCGCCGCCGCGCCTGATCGCCGGGCAGCCGCAGGTAGCCGCCCGCGGCGCGCGGCGCGAAGTACGGCCCCTGCGGGAAGACGTGGTAACCGTGCTGGGCCAGTCGCAGGTCACGGACCAGGTCCGGTGGCAGCAGCGAGACCACGTACGACAGCGACGTCACGGTGAAATCGGGCCCGAACGGCCGCTCGCTGACCGCCGCGCCGCCGACCACCTCGCGCCGTTCGCAGACCAGCGTGCGCAGCCCGCCACGGGCCAGGTAGGCGGCCGCGACCAGCCCGTTGTGACCCCCGCCGACCACCACGACGTCCCGGCTTGCTGTCATGAGCTGCTGATCTCCTTCCGCGGCACTATGACCCCCATCATGCATCGGGCCGGATCTCGGGCGGCCACGGGACCGGCCACCGACCATCAGGAGTAACGGGCGGCTTCGAGCCGGAGCACCGCCGCCGGGTCGACGTTGCCTCCGCTGATCACGACGGCCAGCGGGCCGCCGGGCACCGGCAGGCGGCCGGCCAGCGCCGCCGCCAGCGCCACCGTGCCGCCGCCCTCCCCGACGACCCGGTGCACCCGGAGCAGGAAGATCATCGCCGCGGCGATCTCATCCTCGGACACCAGCACGTGCTCGTCCACGAACGCCCGGACCGCCGCCAGCGACCACCGGTTGTCCAGGCCGATGCCGCCGCCCAGTACCTCGGCCAGGGTCGGCTGGTCCGGCACGTCCACCGGGTGGCCTGCATCCAGGCTGGCCACCATCGCGGCGGCGTTCCGCGCCGAGGCGCCGATGACCCGGATCGCCGGCCGCCGGCCCGCCAGCGCGGCGCCCAGGCCGCCGATCAGGCCGCCGCCGGACACCGCGGCGACGACCGCGGCCAGGTCCGGCACCTGATCGAGCAGTTCCAGGCCGATCGTGCCCTGCCCGGCGATCACGTCCGGGTCGTCGAAGGCGTGCACGTAGGTGAGCCCGCGCTCGCGCTCCAGCCGCCGGGACACCACCTCGGCGTCGTCGTAGGTCGCGCCGCCGACGATCGCCTCGGCTCCGTTGGCGCCGATCGCGCGCAGCTTGACTGGATCGACCGTCTCGGGCACGCAGACCGTCGCCGGAATGCCGAGCAGCCGGGCGACGTAGGCGACCGCCGCGCCGTGGTTCCCGCCGGAGCTGGTGATCACGCCCCGCGCTCGCCGCGCCCGCGGCAGGGTCAGCATCTTGCTGGCGGCCCCGCGGACCTTGAACGAGCCCGGCGGCTGCAGGCACTCCAGCTTGAGCCAGACCGGCACGCCGAGCCGCTGCGACAGCTCCGGTGAGCGGATCACCGGGCTCGGGTCGACCAGGCCCGCGATCCGGCCGGCGGCCCGCTCGACATCCGCGACGGTGACCGGAACGGCCGCGCTGCTCAACGTCTCCTCCTGGCATACCGTGGCCCGCAGGTCCCGAGGCATGCCGCAGGCGGCTAGCAGCTAGGTTATGCCCGAGGCGATGGCGTCGCCGATGCGGTGCACGCGAAGGGCGTTCGTCTGGCCCGGCGTTCCCGGCGGGCTGCCCGCGACGATGACCACCTTGTCGCCCTTCTGGCAGCGTCCGATGTCGAGCAGGGCGGTCTCCACCTGCTGGACCATGTCATCGGTGTGCAGCGCCGGCGGGACGATGAACGTCTCCACGCCCCAGGTGAGCGCCAGCTGGCTGCGGGTGGCCGGCTCCGGGGTGAAGGCCAGCAGCGGGATCGGCGACCGGTACCTGGCCAGCCGCCGCACGGTCTCGCCCGACATGGTGAACGCCACCAGCGCCGTCGCGTCCACGATCGCGCCGACCTCGGCGGCCGCGCGGGCGATGGCGCCCCCCGTGGTCGTGGGCACCCGGCTCAGGGAGGGCGTGGCATGCAGGCACTCGCGCTCCGCGGCCACGATGATCCGCGCCATCGTGGCCACCGTCTGCGCCGGGTAGGCGCCGACGCCGGTCTCCGCCGACAGCATCAGGGCATCGGCCCCGTCGAGCACGGCATTGGCCACGTCCGATACCTCGGCCCTGGTCGGCCGGGGCGCGGAAATCATCGACTCGAGCATTTGCGTGGCCACGATGACCGGCTTGGCCTTGTCCTTGGCCAGGTCGATCATGCGCTTCTGGACCATCGGCACCCGCTCGAGCGGCAGTTCCACCCCCAGGTCGCCGCGCGCCACCATGAGCCCGTCAAAGGCCTCGAGCACCTCGGGCAGCGCGTCGACCGCCTGCGGCCGCTCGATCTTGGCGATGAGCGGCAGCGCGGCGCCCAGCTCGGCCATGATCGCGCGCACCGGCGCCGCGTCCTGCGGCCCCTGCACGAAGGACAGGGCGATCATGTCCGCTCGCAGGCCGAGCGCCCAGCGCAGGTCCTGCTCGTCCTTGGGGCCGAGCGCCGGGACGTTGAGCGTGACGCCGGGCACGTTGAGGCCCTTGTGGTCGGAGACCAGGCCGCCCACCAGGACGCGGGTCCGCACGCGGTCACCTCGCGTGCTCACCACCTCCAGCACGATCCGGCCGTCGTCGACGAGGATCTGGTCGCCCGCCCGGACATCGGCCGCCAGGCCCGGATACGTCGTGGCGGCCTCGTCGGCATCTCCCGGAACGTCCGCGCCGGTGATCGTGAACTCGCCGCCGGCGACCAGCATGACCGGCCCCGACGCGAAGCTGCCGAGGCGGATCTTGGGCCCCTGCAGGTCGACGAGGACCCCGACGCTGCGCCCGGCCTCGTCCGAGGCGGCGCGCACGGCCCGGTAGGCCTGCAGATGGTCGGCTCGCGTACCGTGACTCATGTTCAGCCGAGCCACGTCCAGGCCCGCCGCCACCAGTTCGGCGACCTTCTCCGGGCTGGAGGAGACTGGCCCGAGTGTGCAGACAATCTTGGCCCGGCGGCTCATGATCTGTGTCCTCCAGCCGATTCGGCTTCCGGCTCCCGCTTTCGCGCCCGGGAAATGGCCTTCAGGCGGCCCATAACACCGAGAGTACGTCTTATAGGAATATAACGAGCCCCTCGTCACCGAGGTTCATAAAGTGTCCATGCGGAGTTCGCCGGTGCCTGACCTGGTGACCCGTGGTCAGGTGAGCACGCCCGCCGGCAGCACGGCGTGCACGCCCCAGGTCTGGTTGGCGACCTGGGTGACTCGCAGGTCGACGCAGGTGCTGGCCAGCGCGAGGGCGGTGCCCTTGTCGAGGTCGAACAGGACCTGCATCCAGCCGACCATCGCGTCCAGGGCGTCGCCCATGGCCACGTTGAGGTCGGCGTCGAAGCCGAAGGTGACCCGCCCGGCCGGGGTGTCGGCGTGGATCGAGGCCACCGGGCCCGGCGGGACGAGGTCGATGACCGCCTCGGTGGTCATGGCGCACTCGATGGCCGTGCCGCCGACCTCGCCGTCGCCCTGCGCCGCGTGGCCGTCCCCCAGGTACAGCAGCGCCTCGGGGACGGCGACCGGCAGGTAGAGGGTCGCCCCGGCGACGAGTTCCCTGCAGTCGATGTTGCCGCCGCCCACCGCGCGGGGCGGGATGGTCGAGTGCTCGCCGGGATCGGGCGGCGCCAGCCCCATCACGCCGAGGAACGGGGCCAGCGCGCGCACGAACCCGCGGTCGGCGCGGCCCTGGCCGGCGTCGGGGTCGAGTTCCCACAGCAGCCACGCGGGCGGGCCGTCGGCCAGCCCGAGGCGCTGGGTGACCGGGGTATCCAGCGCCGCGGCCACCGTCCAGCCCCAGTCGTCGGGCCGCAGCGACACCAGGCGCAGCGCGAGCAGGTCGCCGGGCCGGGCGCCGCGCACGGCGATCGGCCCGGTCAGGCAGTGGCCCCGGGCGTCGGGGATCAGTTCGGGCTGCGGCTCGCCGGGGGAGTTCTGCCGCGCCAGGTACCCGCTGGCGTCCAGGGAGCGCACCACCACGGTGTCGCCCGGGTCGACGCTCAGGACCGGCGAGTGGTCACGGGAGAACACGTCCACCGTGGTCTGCGGCGTCGGGTCGAGCCGGTGGGTCGTCATGCCCGGGCCTTCTCTCTGCGCGGGGCGGCCGCGCGGGTGCACCTCGTTATATGGGGAATATCCCATGATCCCGGCGGGCATCAGCCAGTCTGGGCCAGGGATGAGCTGGTCAGCGGGTAATGGCAGGCCACGGCGTGCAGCCCGGCGGACGCCGACAGCCGCGGGGTCTCCTGCGCGCACCGCCCGGTGGCCAGCGGGCACCGGGTGCGGAAGCGGCAGCCGCTCGGCGGGTCGATGGCCGACGGGAGCTCGCCGCCCAGGCCAGCCGTGGTCTTCGCCCGCTCGCGGGCCGGGTCGGGCAGCGGGATCGACTGGATCAGGCCGGCGGTGTAGGGATGACGCGGCGCGCCGTACACCTCCTCGCTCGTGCCCAGCTCGACGAGCCGGCCCAGGTACATGACGCCGATCCGGTCGGCCAGGTACTTCAGCAGCGCGAGGTCGTGGGAGATGACCACGTAGGTCAGCCCGTAGCGATCCTGCAGCGAGCGCATGAGGTTGAGGATCTGGGCCTGGACCGACACGTCCAGCGCGGAGACCGGCTCGTCCGCGACGATGACCCGCGGCTTCAGCGCCAGGGCGCGCGCCATCGCGATGCGCTGGCGCTGGCCGCCGGAGAACTCGTGGGCGTAACGGCCGGCGGCGTCCGCGGTGAGCCCCACCGCGTCCAGCAGTTCCGCCACGGCCGCGCGCCGCTCGCGCCGGCCGCCGACGTGCTGGGCGGCCAGGGGCTCCCCGATGAGCGCGGACACGGGCATGCGCGGATCGAGGGCCGCCGCCGAGTCCTGGAACATCATCTGCAGGTCGCGGCGGTGGCGGCGGAGCTGCCCGCCGCGCAGCGTGCCCAGCTCGTACCCGTCGAAGGTGATCGAGCCGCTGGCCGGCCGCTCCAGGCCGACCAGCATCCGGCCGAGGGTGGTCTTGCCGCACCCGGACTCCCCGACGATGCCGACAGTTTCTCCCGCAGCCACGGTCAGTGACACCCCTGACACGGCCTGAACTGCCTTGCCGTGCTGGAACGGGCGCCGGGACCGCACCTCGAACTGCTTGGAGACGTCGGTCAGCTTCAGCAGCGGGCCGGCTCCGGCGCCCTGCGCCGTGCCCCTGTCCCGCTGGGCGGTCACGGCGTGGCGGGCGGCGTCGGCCGGCCGGGGGTGCGCGGGATGCAGGCACGCATGCGCATGCCCCGGTACGATCTGCGTCAGCACCGGGTCCTGGGCCCGGCAGTCCTCCCGGGCGAACCGGCAGCGCGGCGCGAACCGGCACATGGCCGGCAGGCCGATGAGCCGCGGCGGTGCGCCGGGAATCGTGGCGAGCTCGTCCCGCGCGTCCAGGTCCATGGTCGGCATGGACTCGAACAGGGCCTCGGTGTAGCGGTGCCGGGGATCTGCGAACAACGCGGCGGTCTCGGCCTGCTCGACCACCCGGCCGCCGTACATGACGACGACGCGGTCGGCATGACCGGCGATGACCCCCAGGTCGTGGGTGATGAGCAGGACCGCCATCGACAGCCGCGACCGGAGGTCGTCGATGAGCTCGAGGATCTGGGCCTGAATGGAGACGTCCAGCGCGGTGGTCGGCTCGTCCGCGATGAGCAGCCGGGGCTCGCACATGAGCCCCATGGCGATCATCGCCCGCTGCCGCATCCCGCCCGAGAGCTGGTGCGGGAAGTCGTTCAGCCGCTCGCTCGGCCGCGGCATCCCGACCAGGTGCAGGACCTCGCGGGCGCGGGCGCTGGCGGCCCGCTGGGAGGCGCTGGCGTGGATCCGGTAGGTCTCGCGCAGCTGGCTGCCGATCGTCCGCGTCGGGTTCAGCGCGGACATCGGATCCTGGGAGATCAGCGCGATGTCGCTGCCGCGCAGCCGCCGCATTCCGGCGGCGTCCAGCTCGGTGAGCTCCACTCCGCCGAACCGGATCGACCCGGCCGTGATCGAGCCGCCCGGCGGCAGCAGCCTCATGATCGACATACCGGTCATCGTCTTGCCCGAGCCGGACTCGCCGACCAGGCCGACGATCTGGCCGGCGGCCACGCTGAACGTGACGCCGTCCACGGGGCGCACCATGCCGTCCCGGCTGGCGATCTCCGTGCGCAGGCCGGTGACCTCCAGCAGGCTCATCGGCCGGCTCCGGCCCGTGCCTGGCGATCCCGTGCCTGGCGATCCCGTGCCTGGCGGTTTCGTGTCCGGCGGCCGACGATCATCGTCTTCAGGGTCTGCGCGGGCCGCGCGTCGCCGCGCGGGTCCGCCGCCGTCATCAGGTAATCGCCGATGAAGTTGGCCGCCAGGATCGTCACCGTGATCGCCAGGCCGGGGAAGACCGGCAGCCACCAGGACGTGGCCAGGTACGTGGCGCCGGCCGCCAGGTCGCTGCCCCAGTCCGGCTGCGGTAGCTGCACGCCCAGGCCGAGGAAGCTGAGCGTCGTCGCGGTCAGCACGGCCCAGCCGATGGCGCTGGTGCCCAGGACCACGACCTCGGTCATCAGGTTGGGCAGCAGATGCCGGACGGAGGTGCGCACGGCGGTGGACCCGAACACGCGCGCGGCCTGCACGTAATCCGCCGACCGCAGCTTGCGCACCGAGGCCTCGACGACGCGGGCGAAGCCGGGCGTGAAGGCGACGGCGAGCGCGATCACGATGCTGCGCACGCCCGACCCGGCCGTCGCGATCAGGATCAGGGCGATCATGAGCACGGGGATGGCCAGCAGCACGTCGATGATCCGCATGAGCGCCGAGTTGAGCCAGCGCGGCGCGGTCCCGGCCGCCAGCCCGATCGCTACGCCGCCGAGCGTGGCCGCGGCTACGCCGATCAGGCTCGCGATCAGCACCGGGCGGGCCCCGTAGATCGTCCGGCTGAACACGTCGCGGCCCAGCTGGTCGGTCCCGAACCAGTGCGCGGCGCCGGGCGCCTGGAGAATGCTGCTCCCGGTGACCGTAGGGCCGGCGCGGGCGATCAGCCCCGGCGCGGCGAGCAGCACGAGGACCGCGGCGACGGCGATCAGCATCGCGGCGCGGCTGAGGCCCCGCCGGATCCGGGACGGCCGGGCCGCCTCGTCTGCGGCGAGAACGGGCATGGTCGACGTGGCCAGCGCCATGGCTGTGCGCTCCTGTCTGCGGCGTTGCCGTAGTGGTCGTGAGCTGGCCCTCAGGCCAGCCGGGTGCGCGGGTCGACCGCGCCGACGATGAGGTCGACGGCCAGGTTGAGCACCACGTAGCCGAGGCCGATGAGGACGACGGCGCCTTGCACGACGGGGATGTTCTTGCTGGTGATCGAGGTCGCCAGGTAGCTCCCGAGCCCGGCGCGGCCGAAGATGACCTCGGTGACGGCCGCGCCGGTGAGGATGTTGCCGAACTGCAGGCCGATGGTGGTGATGGCCGGGATGGAGGAGTTGCGCAGTGCGTGCCGCAGCAGGATCCGCCACTCGGCGCAGCCCCTGGCCCGGGCGGACTTGATGTACTCGCTGTGGTACTCCTCGATGATCGCGCCCCGGATGAGCCGGGTGAGGATCGCCGCGTACCCCCAGCCCAGCGAGACGGCCGGGAGGACCAGGGCCAGCGCGGTCCCGTTGCCGATCGCGGGGAACCAGCGCAGCCGGACGCTCAGCAGCAGGACCAGGACCAGGGCCAGGAAGAAATACGGCACCGCCACGCCCAGGAACGAGATCGCGCGCGCTCCCTGGTCCAGCGCGGAGCCCGGCCGGGCGCCCGCCAGCACCCCCAGCGGCACCCCGACGACGATCGCGACGGTCATCGCCGCGGCGGTGAGGATCAGGGTGCCGGGGGTGCGGGACAGGAGCTCGTGGGCGACGGAGGTCTGGGTCGCGTAGGACGTGCCCAGGCTGCCGTGCAGCAGCTGGCCCAGGAAGTCGGCGTACTGCCGCCACAGCGGCTGGTTCAGCCCGAGCTGACTGGTCAGGTGCGCGATCTGCCGCGGGGTGGCCTGCGACCCGAACAAGATCACCTTGACCGGGTTCCCCGGGACCAGGTGGATCAGCATGAAGGCGACGATGGTGATGCCGAGGAGCACCGGGACCGCGGCCGCCAGCCGCCGCGCGACGAACGCCGTCACGTCAGGACGGTGGCCGAGTGGAAGGTGAGGTAGCCGTTCAGCGTGGTGTGCAGCCCCTTGACGGTGGGCAGCATCGTGAACGGGTTGTTCACATCCCAGAGCGGCAGGTAGATCGCGTCCTTCATCAGCGTCATGGACACCTGCTCGTAGAGGTTGTCCCGCGCCGTGGCGCCGGCCGTCCGGTTCGCCTGGGCGATCATCGCGTCGATCTTGGGGTTGTCGTAGTGCGACCAGTTGAAGCCGGCCTTGATGGCGTCGGAGTTGACCCAGATGTTGAGCAGGTACGGGTCGGTGCCGTAGTAGCCGAA
Source organism: Streptosporangiaceae bacterium (assembly GCA_035532295.1). Taxonomy (GTDB): domain Bacteria; phylum Actinomycetota; class Actinomycetes; order Streptosporangiales; family Streptosporangiaceae; genus DASUBV01. The sequence goes on along the minus strand of DATKRH010000099.1, from coordinate 38,280 downwards.
CGCCCCGAGGTTATGCAGGCCGGCGTTGAACGAGCCCTGGGCGGTCGCGAAGGGCTGCACCGTCGTGGTGGCGGTGAACCCGACCTTGTTCAGCTCGGAGACCACGAACTCGGTCGGCAGGTCGAAGCCGCTATCGCTGAACAGGATGATGTTCAGCGCCAGCTTCTGCCCGTTCTTGGTGCGCACCCCGCCGGCGCCCTTGGCCCAGCCGGCCTGGCTGAGCAGCGCATTGGCCTTGGCGGGGTCGTAGGAGTAGAGGGCGGCCGAGGCCTGGCTGTAGCCGGGCGTGATCGGCGTGAGCACGGTGTGCGCAGGCGAGTCGACCCCGAACAGGACGTCCTTGACCAGGGTCTGCTGGTCGACCGCGTACAGGATGGCCTGGCGGACGAGCGGATCGTTGGTCGGAGCCCTGGTGACGTTGATCGGCATGCCGATCGGCGTGCCGATGGACGGCACCGTTAGCTGCCGGTACTGACCCGACTTCTGTGCCGCCGCGATGTCGTTGGGCGGCAGGTTCATGGCGATCTGCAGCTGGCCGGACTGCAGCGCGTTGTACCGCCCGCTGTCGTCGGTCACGATGCGGAAGATCAGCTTGTCCAGCTTCGCGGGCTGGGTGCTGAGAGCGGCCGGACCCCAGGTGTACCTGGGGTTCTTCACCAGGTTCAGCTGGCTGCCCGTCGCGTAGCTCTCGAACATGAACGGCCCGGTGCCGACCGGGTGGCTGCCGAAACCGGTCGGCCCGTACTTGCGCAGCGCGGTCGGCGACGCGATGCCGAAGTTGCCGGCCGCCTGCTGGTGCAGGAACGACGCGTTCGGCTCGGTGAAGCTGATCTCGACCGTGTAGGGGTCGATGATCCTGGTCGCCTTGTAGGGGCCGAGCGCGCCGAGTCCGCTCTTGGACTTGGTGGCCGGATCGACGATGTGGTCGTAGGTGGCCTTCACGGCGGTCGCGTCGAACTTGGTGCCGTCGTGGAAAGTCACGCCCTTGCGGAGCTTGAAGGTGTACACCGACGCGTCCGGTGACACCGTGTAGCTCTCGGCCAGGCCGGGGACGTACTGGCTGCCGCCGGCGGCGTCTGGCAGCCACCACACCAGCGGGTCGAACATGGCCATGCTGATGAGCAGGGTGAGCGCCAGGCCGGTGGCGCCCGGATCGAGGGTGTCCGGGGCGGCGGCAATGCCCATGGTCAGCGTGCCGCCGGCCTTGGCCGTGCCGCTGGCGGCGGACGGGGCGGCCGACGTGCCGCACGCGGCCAGCAAGGGTGACAGTCCCAGGCCGGCGGCGACCGCGCCGCTCAGGCCGAGCAGCTGACGACGCGAGACGAAGCTGGCGAGCCCGTCGCGCGAGGCGGGCCCGTCGGCCCGGTCAGCAGTTCTGGGCCAGGGCTGCTCAGTCATAGGCGAAGCTCCTTCGGAAGGCGGGACGGGGCCAGTCGGCGATACCCGCGCATTCATTTATGTATCTTGTATACGCAGCACGAGCTACAGGCGTGTTACAGGCGGGAAAACCGGCCGTTTCGGCCATCTTCGTATACCGAGCGCGGGCGGAGGGGCCGGGGCGGGTTAGCGGGCGGAGGGGCCGTGCTGCTTGCGCATGGAGCTGCGCACGCTGAGGACGTGGTGACGGGCCTGGGCCTCGGCGAGGTCGGGATCTCCCGTCTCGATGGCGGCGATCAGCCCGTGGTGCTCCGACCACGCCGACGGGGTCCGCAGCGGCGCGCTCTGGCGCAGCAGCCACTGGCCGCGCTTGACCATCGGGATCGCCATGGCGATCAGGTAGGTGTTCCCGGTCATCTCGAAGATGAGCGAATGGAGCTCGGTGTGCAGCTCAGCCAGCGTGTCCAGGTCATGGCCGTCTGGCGCCGTCTGCGCCAGGGCCAGGATCTCCTTCATCCGCGCGATGCGCGGGCCGGATGTCTCGCGCGCCGCTAGCCGGGCGCCGAGCGGCTCGAGCGCGAGCCTGATCTCGAACAGGTCGGCGGCCTGCTTGGCCGACAGGACGGCCACGAATGATCCGCGCCGCGCCGTCACGTTCAGGAACCCCTCTGCCTCCAGGACCCGGATGGCCTCCCGGACGGGGTTCCTGGACACGCCCAGCTGCTCGGCCAGCCGGTCCTCGATCAGCCGCTCGCCGGGCCGCAGCGTCCCGTCGAGAATGAGTCGGCGCATCTCCGTGGCCACGACATCACGCAGCGGGCGGTGCGAGCTGCCGACATTCGCTACGGCGGTGGGAGGAACCATACTTGTAGATTGTATGCAGAATCTCCGTTCGGGTGGCACCGTCACCTGCGCCGCGGCCAGCGGATGGCCGCGGTGGATGGCCGCGGTGGATGGCTCGTCCCGGCACCGCCTGCTGGGGCTTCCCCTGACACGAGCCGGCACCGAAGTAGTTCACGACGCCCGGCTGGCCGCGAGTCCGCGCAGGTCGGGGCGTGCCAGAATGCGCTCATGAATTCTGGGCCAGGCTCGGCGCCGCGGGTGGCGTTCGTGCTCGGCGGTGGCGGCGTGCTGGGCGCGACGCAGGTCGGGATGCTCCGCGCGCTGCTGGAGTCGGGCCGCCGCCCGTCGCTGGTCGTGGGCACCAGCGTCGGGGCGCTGAACGGCGCCGCCATCGCCGCCGACCCGTCCCTGGACGGCGTGGAGGTGCTGGCCGACCTGTGGAAGTCGCTGTCCGGCTCGGGCATGTTCGCTGGATCGCTGCTGTCTCAGGCGAGCACGCTGGCCCGGCACCGGACCCACCTGCATTCCGCCGAGCCGCTTCGGCGGCTGATGGCCGATCGGCTGCCCGAGCTCATCGAGGACCTGGCGGTGCCGTTCCAGTGCGTGGCGGCCAGCATCGAGGCCGCCGCGGCGCACTGGTTCAGCTCGGGTCCGCTCGCCGAGGCCGTGCTGGCCTCCTGCGCGGTCCCCGGCCTGCTGCCGCCCGTCGAGATCGGCGGCGAGCATTTCCTGGACGGCGGGCTGGTGCATTCCATCCCGGTCGGCCGGGCCCTGGCCCTGGGCGCGAGCGACATCTACGTTCTGCACGTGGGACGGATCGAGCGGCCGCTGACGGTGCCGCGTTCCCCGTGGGACCTCGGCCTGGTCGCATTCGAGATCGCACGGCGACACCGGTTCGTCGAGGAGATGGCCACGCTGCCGGCGGCGGTCCGGGCGCACGTGCTGCCCAGCGGCGAGGAGAACACGCCGCTGATCTCCCTGCGGTACCGCAGTTCCGCCGATGTGGCCGCGCGCATCGAGCGCGGCCACCGGGCGACCGCCGCGTACCTGGCCACGCTGCCGGGCGCCCGATGAGGCCGCCGCCGGTGCCGGTTCGCCGGGCCGTGCTGGGGCCGACCTGGCCGCCGGTCGCGGCGGTACTGGCCGCGCTGCTGCTGGTGGTGGCCGCGCTGGGCGGGCTGGCGTGGCCGCTGGCCCGCCGGGCCCGGGCGGCGCGCCTCGCGCTGCTCGCGGCGGTGTACCTGTTCGTGGATGTCAGCCTGCTGGTGGCGTGCACGGCGCTGTGGCTGCGTCATCCGGTCGCGGCCCGCCGGGATGACGAGCGGTGGCAGCAGGCCCATACCGGCTTACTGCGCTGGGGGCTGGCCGCGCTCAGGTCCACCGCGACGCCCCTGCTCGGGTTCCGGCTCCGGCTGGAAGAGCCGCCGGGCGTCGTCGGGCTGAGTGACGGCCCGGTGCTGGTCCTGGCCCGGCACGCGGGACCGGGAGACTCGTTCGCGCTGGTCGAACTGCTGCTCTCCCGTTATCACCGGAGGCCGCGGATCGTCCTCAAGGAGACCCTGCAGTGGGACCCGGGCCTCGACGTCCTGCTGAACCGGCTCTCGGCCTGCTTCCTGCCTGCCCGTGGCGCCGCGGGCGAGGACCTGCCGGGGCGCCTGGCGGGACTGGCCCGCAGCCTGCGCGGCAGCGACGCGATGCTCGTCTTCCCGGAGGGCCGGAACTGGACGCCGCGGCGCCACCACCGGGCGATCGCGCGGCTGCGACACCGGGCGCACCGGCAGGCGGCCGCGGACGCGGTCGATAATCCGAATGTGCTGCCGCCGCGCCCGGCCGGGGTCCTGGCGTGCCTGACGGCGCGGCCGGACCTGGACGTGGTCATCGTCGCGCACACGGGCCTGGATGACCTGGTCAGCCCGGCCATGGTCTGGCACGCGCTGCCGCTGCGGGACCGGCCGATGACGGTGCGCTGGTGGCATGAGGCGGCGCGGACCGTGCCCGCGGACCCGGCCCGGCAGTACCAGTGGCTGCGGGTCCAGTGGGCCATCGTCGACTCGTGGATCGACGCGCGCAAGGCTCAGTCAGACCTGCCGGACGAGTCTGTCCAGCCCGTCAGCGCCGGCCCCGATCAGGAAGGGCAGGAAGTCGATCCGCTGCTGGGCGCGCCGGGCTAGCGCCGCCGCCGCGCTAATGCCGGGCCCCGGAACTGGCCGGCTGCCCGTTAGCCCCGCGCCGGGGAGCAACTGGCCACCGCGCGGCCGTTTATTCCGGGGCGCGGATGGTACTTAGGGCGCAGAACACAATTAAGCGGCTGATGACCTCGCCCGAGCGAAGCAGCCTCGTCGGAGGTAAGAGATGCGCATCATCAGTGTGTTGATCGTCATCTGGCTGATCATCGGTGCCATCGCAGCCGGCCAGCGACACTATTACAGCGAATCGAAGGCGACGTGCGCGAAGGCGGGCACGATCGCTGTCACGATCCTGGCCGGCCCGCTCAACTACACCGGAGCCAACCCCAAGGTCAAGTGCGTGCTGCCCCAGCCGAGCAAGTGACCTCGTGCTACGGCGCGCTGGGTACCCCGAGCCCGGAAGGACGGGCCGCGAGCGAGGAAGGGCCGGCCGGGCCGGCAAGCAGCGGCTGCAAAAGCTCGTGTCCGCCAAGGGCACCACCTTGATCAGCGGGCTGCTGGGCGCCGGCAAGGTCGTCCTGGGCGCGCTGGGTTCCGTGCTCGTGGTGTCGGTGCTGACGGGCTCGCTGCCCGTCGCGGTCGCCACCCTCGGCTTCTACGTCGGCTACCGGCTGGCCGAGGACTACCTGCTGGTGCCGCGGATCATGGGCCGGGCCGTCCAGGTTCCCGCGGTGGTCTCGGTGCTGGCCATGCTGGTCGGGGGCGCCCTGCTCGGCATCATCGGGGCGCTGGTGGCGATCCCGACCGCGGCGGCCCTGCGACTGTGGCTGGACGAGGTGGCGTTCTGCCGGCTGGACAACGGCTAGCCCGCCCGCCCCGCCGCCCCGATGGCCGGCTGGGTGACCAGAACCACTGGTCTGGGGGACGGGGACGGGGCGGCTCTTGCCGTTGACGGTGCGGCGGCGGCCGAAGACCATGTGCCCGGTGTACTTGGGTTGCGCAGGCGGCCGCCCGGCACGGGCACCATGGGTCAGGGCCGGCGGTCCTGGTCCTGTCCGGCGGCCAGGGCGGCGGCTAGTTCGCCCAGGCTGTCGGTCACGACGGTGTGCGGGTGGTTGCCCAGGTCCCTGGCGCGGGAGACGTAATAGGTCCGGTCGAGACAGGTCTCGCGCCAGACCCGGAACGCGGGGAACCCGGCCGCGACCAGGGCTAGCTCGTCGGCGTCGTCGGGGTGGCCGGTCATGTCGTGTCCCCGGGGCGGGCGGCGGGCCGCGGTGCCGGGGCTGACGGAGCGGCGGCGAGGCCGGCGGCGATCGCGCGTATCCGGTCGGCGGGGGCGGTCTGGGTAGCAGGAGGCGAGTGGCCGCTGGCGGCGTCATCCATGGCTGGTCCTTCCGGTCAGGGTTGTGGTGCAGGGGCTTTCCGGCCTTCTACAGGCTGCCTTTCCAGGGCTACGCTCTGGAAGGGGTGACGGCCCGCCTGCGTCACTGTCCGGCGGGCGACTACCCCTGGCAGGCGGTGTCAGATTGCCGGTGATCTTGTCGGGAGTGCGGGCGGTCGTGTCAGGGACCTTGGGACTCGTGTCCGGCCGGATGGGAGGTGACGGATGGTTTCGTCGCGAGAGCTGGACCCGGCGGCTAGTCCTCTGGCGTTCTTCGGCGCGGAATTACGGCGGCTCCGGGTAGCGGCCGGCCTGTCGCAGGATGATCTTGGTCAGGCGATCAGCTTCTCGGGTGCCCTGGTGGGTAGGGTGGAGATGGCCGGGCGGATGCCGTCGCGGGATTTCGCCGAACGGTGCGATGAGGCGCTGAGCACGGGCGGGTTCTTCGGGCGGTTCCGTGACCTGGTGAAGCGGGAGGCGCTGCCGACCTGGTTCGGTCCCTTCGTGGAGTACGAGGAGAAGGCATCGAAGATCCATAACTGGGATAACCGCCTTGTTCCGGGCCTGCTGCAGACCGAGGACTACGCGCGGGCGGTCATGCGGACGGGCCGCCCGCGAGAGGCGCACGAGATCATTGAGCGTGATGTGTCCTCGCGGATGGACCGGCAGGCGATCCTGGCCCGCGAGAGCCCGCCGCTGCTGTGGTGCGTGATCGATGAGGCGGTCCTGCGCCGTCCGGTCGGCGGCGCGGAGATAGCGCGGGAACAGATCAAGCGGCTGGTCGAGGCTGCTGACTCGACCAGCGTCGTGCTGCAGGTGCTGCCGTCCGCCATGGCCGAGAATCCTGGCGGCGATGGCCCGCTGACCATCCTGGAATTCGACGCCGGCCCGCCGGTCGCCTATGCCGAGGGATGGCGGAGCGGCCGGCTAGTCGAGTCTTCAGCAGAGGTGGCGGATGCCGTCATCGTGTTCGACTTGATCCGCGCTGCTGCGCTCTCTCGCGGCGCGTCGCTTGATCTGCTCCGCGCGATAGAGTACGGTCCATGATCGAGCCGCATGAGTGGAAGAAGTCGAGTCGCTCAGGCTCTACGGGCAACTGCGTCGAGGTCGCGTTTAACCTGCGGGGCATCGTCGCAATCCGTGATTCGAAAGACCCGGACGGGCCGAAGCTCGTGTTCGCCCCTGGCGAGTGGAACGCGTTTGTCGCTGCGGTGCGAAGCGGCCGACTTGACCTGGGCTGACTCCAGCGTTCTGACGGCACGGGGGGCACCAGTGAGCCCAGTACTCCACGATGACCGGCTTGGAGTTGTTCAGGACCTCGGCCTCGAATCGCTCGTCGGTCACGATCTTGGTTGCGCTCACCGGAGCAGCGCGAGTTCGCGGGCCTGATCCTCGATCGCCGCGAGCTTGGCCTCGGCTGTCGGGTCGGCGGGTCAGCGGGGCTGCCGCCCGAGCACGAGCACGCCGGCGGTCGCGAACATCCCGCCGTTGCCGACGACGACGCTGATCTGCGGCCCCGCCACCTGGGCCGCGGCCTCGCCCCGGATCTGCCGGACGCCCTCCTGGATCGCGAACATGCCGTACATGCCGGTGTGGGTGTAGGACAGGCCGCCGCCGTTGGTGTTCAGCGGGAGCGCGCCGCCCGGCTCGGTGTTGCCGTCGGCGATGAACGGGCCGCCCTCGCCCTTGGCGACAAACCCGAGGGCCTCCAGCCCGTAGATGGGCACGTGCGCGAACGCGTCGTAGACCATCAGGTGGCCGACGTCGGATGTGGTGATGCCGGCCTCGGTGAAGGCGGCCCGCCCGGCGAGCCGGAAGGCCTGCGACTGCGTGAAGTCGACCATCTGCGAGATCATCGGCGTCTCCGATGACTCGCCGGTGCCCAGGACGTGCACGGCCGGGTGCGGGAACTCGCCGGCCCGCTCCGCCGAGGTGACGATCAGCGCCCCGCCGCCGTCGGTCACCAGGCAGCACTCCAGCAGGTGGAACGGGTAGGCCACCATCCGGGAGGCCAGCACGTCATCCACGGTGATGGGATCGCGGAAGGCGGCCCGCGGGTTCTTGGCGGCCCAGCGCCGCTGTGCGACCGCCACGTAGGCGAGCTGCTCGTGGGTCAGCCCGTACTCCTTCATGTACCGCAGGGCCGGGATCGTGAAGGTAGTCGTCGGCCCGAGCGTGCCGTAGGGGGACTCGAACTGGCCGGCCGGTGACGAGGGTGCCGGGGCCATCCGGGCGGCACCGACCCGCGACCGGCCGGACTCCCCGTGCGTGATGAGGATCGTGCGGGCGTAACCGGCCCGGATGGCGGCGGCCGCGTGCCGCACATGCAGCAGGAAGGACGTGCCGCCCACGCCCGTGCCGTCGATCCAGTCCGGCGTGATGCCCAGGGCGTGCGCCACCTGGACCGGGCCGGGCGCGGAGACGGTCGCGATGCCGTCGATGTCGCGGAGGGTCAGCCCGGCGTCCGCCACGGCGTTGAGCGCGCCCTCGATGTGCAGCCCGAGCGTGGAGATGCCGGGCAGCTTGCCGAGCTCGTTGGTCTCGGCGGCGCCGGCGATGATGACACCTCGCTGGCCCTGGCTCATCGGCTCTCCTCGGCGGGGGCAACCACGGGCTCGGCGGGCGTGAACACCGGCAGGCTCATGTCGCCGCGCTGCTCGAACACCACGCGCAGCGGCATGTCCAGGACCAGGTCGTCCGGGGTATTCGGGACGCCCGTCAGGTTCGTCATCATGCGCGGCCCCTCGGCGAGCTGAACGACCGCGATGGCGTACGGGGCGTCATTCTCGAAGCCGCGGGCCGGGCGGTGGTTGATGACATAGGAGTGGAGGCTGGCCCGGCCGCTCGCGGTGAACCACTCCACCCGCGTCGAGCCGCATGCGGGGCACACCGGGCGCGGGTAGAAGTACGGCATCGAGCAGTCGGTGCAGCGCTGGAGGCGCAGTTCTCCGGCCGCGCAGCCGTCCCAGAACGGCTGCGTCTCTGGCGTCGGCACCGGGACCGGCTTGCCGGGCGCGGGCTGGGCGGCCGCGGGCTGGGCGGCCGCGGGCTGGCTGCCAGCGGGAGCGCTCACCGCTGCTGCCCGAGCGCCGCCGGGAACGACCGCTCGACCTGCTCGGCGAGCTCGTCCAGCCCCCACGGCTGGGTGCCGATCAGGCGGACTAGCGGCTCCGGGTTGTTGTAGAGCGCCACCTCGTAACCGGAGGAGTGGAGCACCCGTCCCGTGATCCAGCCGGATCGCTCGCTGGCCAGGTAGGCCACGACCGGTGCCACGTTGTCCGGCGACCGCGCTTCCGCCGACGCTGCGGCGCTGCGCCGCCGCTCGTCCGGCACTGACTCGGTCATCCGGGTGGCGGCCCCGGGGGAGATGGCGTTGACCGTCACCCCGTACTTCGCCAGCGAGTTCGCGCAGGAGTAGGTCAGGCCCACGATGCCCATCTTGGCGGCGGCGTAGTTAGGCTGGCCCGGGGCGCCATGCAGGCCCGATACCGACGTGAAGTTGATGATGCGGTTCTGCGCCGACTCATCGCGCAGCGAGCGCCAGTGCGCCGCCGCGAACTTGGTGGTGTTAAATGTGCCGCGCAGGTGCACGCGGATCACGTCGTCCCACTCCTGCTCGGTCTGGTTGAACACCATCCGGTCGCGCAGGATGCCGGCCACGTTGACCAGGACGTCGAGTCGGCCGAACTCGCTGATCGCGGTCTTGACCAGGTCCTCCCCGGTCGCGTGGTCGGATATGTCGGCGCCGCTGGCGACCGCGGCTCCGCCGGCGGCGGTGATCTCATCGGCCACCTGCTGGGCCGGGCCAGCATCCGCGCCCGAACCGTCCAGCGCGACTCCGAGATCATTGACCACCACGGACGCACCCTCGGCCGCCAGCAGCAGCGCGACCGATCTGCCGATGCCGCGCCCCGCGCCGGTCACGATCACAACCCGCTGGTCAAGAGTTCCCACTAGCCTCACCAGACCTTCCCGCGCTTTGAGCATTATCAGAATAGCCTTCTGGAATTAGACTCTAGACAGGACGTGTCGCTGTCAAGGCGCGCCGGGTCCGCAGGCTCCCGGCGGCGGAGCTGGCACCATGGGAAGCCGTCGGCGAGCACGGCGATGAACGACCGCGGCGATGAATCGGGAGCGTGCGGATGGCAAGGCAGCCCTCGGGCAGGTCGGCGGGCGGGGCCTGGCAGTGGCAGCGCACTGCCCAGACCCAGCGCGCACTGCTGGACGCCGCGCGCCAGATCTTCACCGAGCAGGGCTTCGCCGATGCCAGCGTCGCCGACGTCGTGGAGCGGGCCGGCTCCAGCGTGGGCAGCCTGTACCACCACTTCGGCGGGAAGAGCGAGCTCTTCCTCGCGCTCTGGCAGGAGCACCAGTTGGCTCACGAGGAGGCGGCGAGCCAGGCCGTAGCCGCGGCCCGCCAGGCGGGCATGACCGATCCGACCGAGTTGTTCTGCGCCGGCGCCCGGGCGTTCCTGGAGGGGAGCTGGCAGCGCCGGGACCTGGCCATGCTGTTCGCCGCCGGCGACGGGCCGCCAGGGTTCGAGGTCATCAAGAGGCGTCGCGGGCGGGAGTGGATCGGCCAGAACGACGCGCTGCTGCAACTGCCGGACACCCCGCTCGACCAGCTCTACGCGGCGATCCTGACGTCGCTGATCGGCGAGGGCGCCCGAGAGGTCGCCATGGCCAAGACCCGACGGCAGGCCGACCGGAGCATCGACGCGGTGATCGCGTACGCACGCCGCCTGATGGCGGGCGGCTCGTGGAAGCCCGCAGAAGCGTCAGGCGATGGCGAGCCCGGTGGTGCGGCCGGCCCGGCCGGCGGCTCCGCCCTCGCCGCCGGGGTCAGCCTTCGGCTTCCGTGATCGTGCAGCCTTTTGGTGGCTGGGACCCCCAAAACGCTGCACGATCATGGTGCTGCCCCCGCCTGCCCCCGCCGGCCCCGGCCCGGCCGGCGGCGCCGCCCTCGCCGCCGGGGTCAGCCTTCGGCTTCCGTGATCGTGCAGCCTTTTGGTGGCTGGGACCCCCAAAACGCTGCACGATCACGGTGCTGCCCCCGCCAGCCCCCGCCAGCCCCCGCCAGCCCCCGCCCGGCCGGCGGCCCGCCCGGCGCTTCACTGCCGTCCTCGCCCGCGCCCGTCTCCTGCGCTTTGCTGCCGTCCTCACCCCCCGCCCTTGACAAGGTCCCCGGCCGCGAGTTTTCATCAACCTAGAATCGAATTCTAAAATTCAGCGGTAAGAATCTGGGATGCGCGCCGCCGGCCGGCCGCGCGGGAAGGGCATTGCGTGGCGGCAATCGAGACCCAGCCCGGCCCGCCTGAGGCGGTTAGGGCGGGGGTTGCTGCCTGGCCGGCCTGCGTCAGAACCGTCAGGCACGCCAGGGAGGCTCGCCATGGAACTTGACCTTGGTCCGGAGATCGCGCAGTTCCGCGGCGAGCTGCGGGACTGGATCGCGGCGCGGGCGCCCGAAGCGCTCGTCGGCCTGGCCGACTGGAACCGGTCCGCGACCACCGGCGGCCACCGCGACGAGCGGCTGGCGGCGGCGCTGGACCACCCGGCCTATGCGCAGTGGGAGGACAAGCTGGCGGCGGCCCGGCTGATCTGCCCGCAGTGGCCGGCCGAGTTCGGCGGCCAGGGCATGGACGCGGTTCGCGTCGCCGTGCTGAACGAGGAGTTCTACCGGGCGGGCGTGCCGCGGGTGCACCGGGGGATGGGGGAAGGGCTGGTCGGCCCGTCGGTCATCGTGCACGGGACGCCGGAGCAGCGGGCCCACTTCCTGCCGCGGATCATCTCCGGCGAGGACGTCTACTGCCAGGGTTTCTCGGAGCCCGATCACGGCTCGGACCTGGCCGCGGTCGAGACGAGGGGCGAGGTGGACGGCGAGCAGATCGTCGTCACCGGTCAGAAGGTGTGGACCTCGGGCGCGGCCCGCGCCAGCATGATGTTCCTGCTGTGCCGTACCGACCCGGCGGCGCCCAAGCACGCGGGCCTGTCATACGTGCTGATCGACTTCACCGGCCCCGGCGTCAGCTACCGGCCGATCCGGCAGATGTCGGGTGCGCAGGAGTTCTGCGAGGACTTCCTCGACGGGGTCCGCGCACCACTGTTCAACGTGATCGGCGGCCTCAATAACGGCTGGCGGGTCGCGATGACGACGCTGGGGCACGAGCGGGGCGGCCGGGCGACGACGGCGCACCTGGGTTTCGAGCGGGAGTACTGGGAGCTGGTCGAGGCCGCCCGCAAGCATGGCAAGAACACCGACCCGCTGGTCCGCCAGTTGCTGGCCCGGGCCTATACCAGCGTGCAGCTCATGCGCTTCAGCGGACTGCGCACGCTGGCCCAGGTCGCTCAGGGACGGCCGCCGGGCCCGGAGGCGTCGGTGGCCAAGCTGTTCTGGAGCGAGTACCACAAGCGCCTGGGTGAGATCGCGGTGGCGATCGAGGGCTCCGACGCGCTGCTGCGGCCCGCCGGGCCGGGCTACCCGACCGGCCGCTGGCAGAACGTCTTCCTCAGCAGCCGGTCCGGGACCATCTACTCCGGGACCAGCGAGATCCAGCGCAACATCATCGGCGAGCGCGCGCTCGGGCTGCCCAAGGAGCCGCGGCAGCCGGGCTGACAGCGAGCGCCAGCACCGGACGGGTTTCACGGCCATCGACGAACGGGAGGAGCATCCGGCCATGCCATACCAGCAGGGTTGCCTCGCAGGCGCCGAGCAGGCTGACCGGGCCGTCAGTGCCCGGGATCTGGTGCGCGAGCTGGTCACGCCGCCGCGGCTGCGGGAGTTCTTCGCGCCGCGCGGCATCGCCCTCGTGGGCGCTTCCGACACATCCGGCTGGGCGCGGTTCGTCATGGCGGCGAGCGAGGCCACGGGCTTCACCGGGCCGCTGGTCCCCGTCCATCCAGTTCATCGCAGCGCCTTCGGCCGCCCGGCCGCGCGTAGCCTGCGGGACCTGGCCGAGCCCGTGGACCTGGCTTTCATCCTGGCACCGACGCACACCGTGGAGAGCGTCATCGACGACGCGGCGGCCGCGGGCGTGCGCCATGCCGTCGTGCTGGCCGCTGGCTACCGCGAGGTCGGCCAGGCGGGCCGCGCTCTGGAGGAGCGGCTAGTCGCGCAGGCTGCCGCGGCCGGGATCGTCGTGCTCGGCCCCAATTGCCTGGGCTTTCTCAACGCCCACGCCGCCGCGGGACCGTTCGCGCTGAACGTCCCGCTGCCGTTGCTGGCCGGCCCGGTGGGGATCGCGCTACAAAGCGGGGCCCTCGCCAGCGCGGTGCTGGCCTTCGCCCGGTCGCGCGCCATCGGCGTCAGCTCGCTGACTTCGATGGGCAACGAAGCGATGATCACGACCGCGGACATGCTCGAGTACCTCGTGGAGGACGAGGGCACCCGGGTGATCTGCCTGTTCCTGGAGGAGATCAGCGACCCGGCCCGGTTCGCCCGCGCGGCGGCTCGCGCCGATCGGGCCGGCAAGCCGATCGTGGCGCTCAAGGCGGGGTCGAGCCCGGCAGGCCAGCAGGCGGCGCTCGCGCACACCGGATCGGTCGCGGGCGACGACGCCGTCGTGGACGCGGTGCTGCGCCAGCTCAACGTGATCCGGGTCACCAGCATCGAGGAACTGCTGACCACTGGCGCGCTGCTGGGCTACGCCCGCTGGCCGGCCGGCCAGCGGATGGGCGTGCTGACGGCCTCGGGCGGCGCGTGCGACATCATCGCCGACCAGGCGAGCGCCGAGGGCATCGCGATTCCGCCGTTCTCGCCGCAGACCGCCGAGGCGATCGGGCAGCTGCTGCCGCCCTTCGCGTCGGCCCGCAACCCCCTGGATGTCACCGGCTACGGCCTGGCCAACCAGCGCACGTCCGCGCTGACCGCGATCGACCACGCGCTGGATGCGGCGGTCGGCGACCCGGGGCTGGACTTCGTCATCTTCTCCGGCGTCAACCTGCCCGACGTGCGGCCGCCGGATGAGGCGACCGCGCGGCTGATCGAGCAGCGGCTCGCCTGGCTGGAGCAGCGCATCGCCTCGGCCCCGTTGCCCGTCATCCCGATGGGCGCGACCTGCGTCGACGTCAGCGCCTACGGCCGCGAGCTGCTGGGCCGCCACCACCTGCACCTGCTGGGCGGAATGAACCTGGGCCTGCAGGCGATCGGTAACGCGCTGCGCTGGCTGGAGCGCCGGGGCGGGGTCCGGGAAAGCCTGCCGGCGCCGGCCGCGGCTGGCCAGGGAACGGCCGAACCATGGTCGGAGGAGGAGGCCCGGTCCCTGCTGGCCAGCGCGGGCGTCCCGGTGGTGCCCGGCGAGCTGGCGCGATCGGCCGACGAGGCCGTGGCGGCCGCGCAGCGACTCGGGCTGCCGGTGGCGCTGAAGATCTGCTCGGCGCAGATCACGCACAAGTCTGATATCGGCGGCGTCGCCCTCGGCCTGTCCACCGCCGCGGCGGTCGCGGAGGCCTACGCCAGGGTCCGCGCGGCCGGCGATCAGGTCTGCGGTGCGCGGATCGACGGCGTGCTGGTCACGCCGATGCGCACCGGCGGCGTGGAGTTGCTGGCCGGGGTCACCGTGGATCCCACCTTCGGCCCGGTGCTGGCGGTGGGGCTGGGCGGGATCTGGGTGGAGATCTTGCGGGACACCAGCCTGCGCGTGCTGCCGGTCGACGCCGGCGAGGTGCGGCGGATGCTCGGTGAGCTGCGCGGACTTCCGCTGCTGCGCGGCGCGCGCGGCGGCCGGCCTGCCGATCTCGACGCGCTGGCCGAGGTCATCGCGCGCATCGGCGATACCGCCTTGTCGCTGAACGGAGCGCTGCGCGCGCTCGAGGTCAACCCGCTGTGGGTGAACGGGGACCAGGTCGAGGCACTCGATGTACTCATCGCCACTGGCCCGGACGGCAGGTCAGGAACGGAGCTGGAAATGGAGCGGGGAATGGAGCGGGGCGCATGATGTTCGGTGTCAGTGAAGAGCAGCAGGAACTGCGCGCCTCGGTGCGCCGCTTCGTGGCCGACCGCGCGCCCCTGCAGCGGGTCCGCGAGCTCATGGACTCGCCTGGCGGCATCGACCGGGACGTCTGGGAGCAGGCCGGGGCCCAGCTCGGCCTGCAAGGCATCGCGATCCCGGAGGAGTACGGCGGGTCCGGCTTCTCCTTCGCCGAGCAGGCGATCGTGCTGGAGGAACTCGGCGCGGGCCTGTACGGCGGCCCGTACCTGGCCAGCGCGGTGCTGGCCGCGACCGCGCTGCTGGCGGGTACCGACGAGGGCGCCCGGCAGGAGTTCCTGCCCGGCATCGCCACCGGGGAGACGATCGCCACGCTGGCGTTCACCGAGGATGACGGCTCGTGGGACCCCGCGGCGATCCGGCTCGCGGCGGTCAAGCATGGCGACGACTGGGTGCTGGACGGGCACAAGAGCTTCGTGCTCGACGGGCCGGCGGCCGGCCTGATCCTGGCCGTGGCGGTGACCGACGGCGGCCTTTCGCTGTTCGCGGTCGACGCCGACGTGCCCGGCCTGACCGTCACGCCGCTGGCCGCCCTGGACCAGACCCGGAACCTGGCCCGGCTGGAGTTCGCGTCGGCGGTCGCCCGGCTGATCGGGGCGCCCGGCGAGGCCGCGGCGGTGCTGGACGCGACCCTGGACGTGGCCGCGATCGCGCTGGCCGCCGAGCAGCTCGGTGGCGCGCAGCACGCGCTGGACATGGCGGTGGCCTACGCGAAGATCCGCCACCAGTTCGGCCGGCCGATCGGCAGCTTCCAGGCGATCAAGCACCGCTGCGCGGATCTCCTGCTGGAGGTGGAGTCGCTGCGCTCGGCCGTCGCCTACGCCGCGGCCGCCGTGGCCGACGACTCCACCGAGATCCCGGCCGTCGCCTCCCTGGTGAAGGCGTACGGCTCCGAGGTGTACTTCCACGTGGCGGCGGAGAACATCCAGATCCACGGCGGGATCGGGTTCACCTGGGAGCACGACGCCCACCTGTATTTCAAGCGGGCCAAGTCCAGCGAGCTGTTCCTGGGCGATGGCAGCTATCACCGCGAGCGGCTGGCCCAGCGCATCGGGCTATGACGACCGGAGCCCGCTCAACGCAGGTAGGACGCCCAGCTTGACAGCCCCGGCTGGCTTCTGGCCATAATTCTAGAACATAGTTCTACTAACGACCCTGCGGTCAACTAGCACCCTGCGGGCGGAGGTCGCGATGACGCTGGACCACAGTCTCGTAGGGGTGCCGGGCGAGCCCCGGGAGCGCTCCTGGACCTCGACTGACGCGCTGCTGTACGCGGTCGGGGTCGGCGCGGGCCTGGGTGACCCGCTGCGCGAGCTCGAGTTCACCACGGAGAACTGCGCCGGCATCCGGCAGCAGGTGCTGCCCACCTTCGGGGTGCTGATCGCCCAGGGACGGCCGGGCCGCAGCCTGGGCGACTTCGACCGGGCGATGCTCGTCCACGCCGAGCAGGCGTTCGAGCTGCATCGGCCGCTGCCGACCGAGGGCATCGTGCGAACGGTCTCGACCGTGACCGGCATCTACGACAAGGGCTCGGGCGCGCTGGTCGTGTCGGAGAACGTGGCCGTCGACGCGGCCACGGGGGAGCCGCTGGTGACCGCCCGCAGCGGCACGTTCATCCGCGGCGAGGGGGGCTTCGGCGGGGACCGCGGTGCCAGCGAGCCGTGGCAGGTGCCCGATCGCGGGCCCGATTGCCAGGTCGTCCAGCAGACCAGGCCCGAACAGGCGCTGATCTACCGTCTGTCCGGCGACCGGAACCCGCTGCACGTCGACCCGGAGTTCGCGGCCAGGGGCGGGTTCGCCCGGCCGATCCTGCACGGCCTGTGCACGTACGGCGTGACGGGCCGAGCGCTGCTGCAGGCGCTGTGCGACTGCGACCCGGCCCGGTTCCGGGCCATGTCCGGGCGGTTCAGCGCGCCGGTGCTGCCCGGCGACTCGCTGGTCGTCTCGATCTGGCTTGATCCGTCCGGGGACGCCGCCCTGTTCCGGACGGCGCGGGAAGACGGCACCGTGGTCATCGACCGCGGCCGAGTGCTGCTGCGCAGGGCGGGCGAGCCGGGCGGGGACGTGCCCGCGGCGGCCGCGCAGGGGTAGTCATCCCGGGGACCGCCGCGCTGACCACTTGCGATGTGCCTCGTGGCGCCTGCGGTATCCCGGCCGTCGCGACGCGTACAGTGCCGTTGTGGCCGACCTTCCGCAGTCAATGCCGCACGCGCTGCATCGTGCCTTCTACTCAGAGCTTGATCTCGGCCAGCGGGCCGCGCTGCTGAGCTGGCTGTCCTTCACGGCCACGTTCGCCGGCGTGCGCGGGATCACCTGGAGCATCCGGGCGGGCAAGGGGCCCTTCGGGAATCTCAGCCTCGGCGGCGAGCACCTGCACCACTACATGTGGGGCATCGGGATCCTCGCCGGAGTAGGCGCGGTCGCGGTCCGCGGCGAGGATGAGCAGCGCAGGCACCCGGTAGTCGCCCTGAGTTACGGCGGCGGCCTCGCGCTCATCGTCGACGAGTTCGCCCCGCTGCTGGACCTCAAGGACGTCTACTGGGCCCAGCAGGGGCGGGTGTCCGTCGACATCGGGGTCGGGGGTATCGCCCTGGCCGGCAGCTACTTCGCCGCGCTGCCGGTGCTGCGCGCCGTGCGCCGCGAACGTCGTGACCACCGCAACCGCCGGAGGCGCCGGCTGCAGTCCGCGACGTAGACGGCCGGGTCGGCGGTCGGCGGTCGGGGGACGGCGGTCCGGGACGGCGGTCCGGGACGGCGGTCGGGGGACGGCGGTCGGGGACGGCAGCCGCGGGCTGCCCGGATCGGGTAACAGCCGCAGCTAGGGGAGCTTCCAGTCGATCGGGCCGGCGCCGAGTTCCTCGAGCAGGCGGCTCGACCGGCTGAAGGGCCGGGAGCCGAAGAAACCCCGGTCGGCGGAGTTCGGGCTCGGATGCGCCGACTCGACGATCGGGACATCGCCGAGCAGGGGAGCCAGGTTGCGCGCGTCGCGGCCCCACAAGATCGCGACCAGCGGGCGGCCTCGGCCGGCGAGCACGCGGATGGCCTGCTCGGTTACCTCCTCCCAGCCTTTGCCGCGGTGCGAGCCGATGTTGCCGGGCTGCACGGTGAGGACCCGGTTCAGCAGCATGACCCCGCGCTCGGTCCAGGGGCTGAGGTCACCGGTCGATGGCCGGGGGTAGCCCAGGTCGTCGGAGTACTCGCGGAAGATGTTGGCCAGGCTCGCGGGCAGCCGGACCTCCGGCGCGACCGAGAAGCTGAGCCCGACCGGGTGGCCGGGGGTGGGATAGGGGTCCTGGCCGACCAGCAGCACCCGGACGTCGGCCATCGGCTGGCGGAAGGCCCGCAGGACGTTCTCCCCCGCGGGAAGGTAGCCGCGGCCTGCCGCGATCTCGGCCCGGAGGAATTCCCCCATGCCTGCTATGCGCGCCGCGACCGGCTGAAGCGCCTCAGCCCAGTCCGGCGCCATGATCTCCTGCAGCGGGCGGACAGCCATGACAGCAAACTGTAGAGCACACCGCCCCAGCCCGGGCGCCGCGCTAGCGTGACTCTGCGCAAGAATGACCCGTGCTGGGATGGCCCAGCGCAGGAACGACCGGCGCGATCGCGTGCCCCTCGGCGCCGGGGTCAGCCCGACCGATCCCGCCGGAGGTTCGAAAAAGCCGTGGCCCTGCCCAGGACGTCGCCCGATTCCGTGCTCTTCACGACCTACAACGTTCTTGACCTGTTCCTGACCGACTCGCCCGCCGGGACCGAGCATTACCAGCAGGTGGTGGAGGTCATCCGCGACCTTGGTACTGATGTGGTCGCCGTGCAGGAGATCCGCGGCAGCGACGCCCAGACGGTGGGTGACCGGCTGCGCCAGCTGGCCGACGATGTGGGCATGCGCTGCCTGGTCATGGCCGGCGGCCTGCCGGCGGGGGCGCGCAAGCCCGCCCTGGCCATGGGCACCCGCGGCTTCCACTGCGGGCTGATGTGGCGCGGTGAGATCGAGCCGGTGGCCGGCTCCTTCCGGACGCTCGGCCGCGGCCATTTCTGGCACTCGCTGGCCGCCGTGACCCTGGACGTCGGCGGCCGCCAGGTCCGGCACGCCGCCTTTCACGCGACCCCGTTCGGGCGGCTGCTGCGGGCGGATCAGAACGAGCGCCTCGTCGCCATGCTCACCGGGCCGCGCGCCGGCCTTCCCCTGCTGATCGGCGCCGACTGGAACACCGAGTCGGCGGACCGGATCTGGGACCCCGCGGCCGACCGCTGGACGCTGTACGAGACGCGTGATCCGTATGACGGGGTCGCCTGGATGGACGACATGATCTACCAGTGCGAGTGGGACTACGACGAGCGCGGGCAGCGCCGGTACTGGGCCGACCGGCGGCCGGGTGACGTGCTGTGGGCGGGCGGGCTGCATGACTGCGCCGCCGTGCTGCGGGCGCCGTGGCAGGCGACGGTGGGCCATCATCCAGACGACCGGTACGGCGCCGTCGGCATCTCCCGGCGGATCGACGCGATCAGGGTCACCCGCCACCTGCTGGAGGCGCTGCGCGCCTATCACGTCACCGATACCGAGCTCACCCGCCAGGCCTCCGATCACCTGCCGGTTACGGTGGAGTACGTGCCGGCGGCCATCGCGCAGACCGATCCCTCCGGTCGGCGGTGACGGCGGCCGGCGGTGACGGCGGCCGGCGGGGCACGGGCAAGCGGGCGCGACGCGACCAGCTAGCGGCGGAGGACAGGCTCGGACATGGCAGCCATCGGGCACGCGCTGCTGATCACGGGATCCATGGCCTGGGAGATCACCTGGGCGCTCATCCTGGGCTTCGGGCTGTCGGCCATTATCCAGGCGCTGGTGTCCAAGCAGACGGTGGCCCGGCTCCTCGGTGATGACCGGCCGCGAACGCTGGCCGTCGCCGCCGGGCTCGGTGCCGCCTCCTCATCGTGCTCTTACGCGGCGGTCGCGCTGGCCCGTGCCCTGCTGCGCAAGGGCGCTGACTTCACGGCGGCGATGGCCTTCGAGATCGCCTCGACCAACCTGGTCATCGAGCTCGGGGTCATCCTCGCGCTGCTGATGGGCTGGCAGTTCACCGCCGCTGAGTTCATCGGCGGCCCGATCATGATCATCGTCCTGGCCGTCGCGTTCCGCGTTTTCCTGCGCCAGCGGCTACTGGACCGCGCCCGCGCGCAGGCGGAGCGCGGGGTGGCCGGATCGATGGAGGGTCACGCGGCGATGGACATGTCCATCGCCGCCCGCGGCTCGTTCACCCGCCGGCTGCTGTCGCGCGACGGCCTGACCTCCGTCGCGCACGTATTCGTGATGGAGTGGGCGGCGATCATCCGGGACCTGGTGATCGGCCTGCTGATCGCCGGGGCAGTCGCGGCGTGGGTGCCCGCCAGCTTCTGGCGGGTCTTCTTCGTCACGGGCCACCCGGTGGCTGCCGCGCTGTGGGGCCCGCTGATCGGGCCGATCGTGGCCATGCTCAGCTTCGTCTGCTCGATCGGCAACGTGCCGCTGGCCGCCGTCTTGTGGAAGGACGGCCTCAGCTTCGGCGGCGTGACCGCGTTCATTTTCGCCGACCTGCTGATCCTGCCGATCCTCAACATTTACCGGAAGTACTACGGCGCCCGGATGGCGGTGTTCCTGCTGGCCACGTTCTACACGGCCATGGTCGTCGCCGGCTACGCGGTGGAACTGATCTTCGGCGGCCTCGGCCTGGTGCCCGCCAGGGCCACGGCGACCGTCCCGGACAGCGGCGTTTCCTGGAACTACACCACCTGGCTCAACATCGTCTTCCTGCTGCTCGCCGCCGTCCTCCTGGTCCGCTTCGCGCGAACCGGCGGGGTGCCCATGCTGCGCATGATGGGCGGCCCAGCCGACCACGGGGCTCACGACCACGGGGCTCACGACCACGGGGCGCGCGGCGGCCCGGATCAACCCCGGCCATCAAGCCAGGGCGATCCGGGCCGCTGAGTGAACCCGGCTGCCTCAGGCGGCGACCGCCGCCGGGGCGCTGGCCGGCTCCAGGGCCAGCTCGAGCACCTCACGCACGTCGCTGACCGGGTGAACCTGCACCTCGGCCCGGACGTTGTCGGGCACGTCCTCCAGGTCGGGCTCATTCCGCTTGGGGATGAGCACGGTGGTGATCCCGGCCCGGTGTGCCGCCAGCAGCTTCTGCTTCAGCCCGCCGATCGGCAGCACCCGCCCGGTCAGGGAGACCTCACCGGTCATCGCGACGTCCGAGCGGACCAGCCGGCCCGACAGCAGCGAGGCCAGGGCCGTGGTCATGGTGACCCCGGCGCTGGGCCCGTCCTTGGGCACCGCGCCGGCCGGCACGTGCACGTGCACGCCGCGGTCCTTGAGGTCGGCGACGGGGAGCTCCAGCTCCGCGCCGTGCGACCGCAGGTAGGACAGCGCGATCTGCGCGGACTCCTTCATCACGTCGCCGAGCTGACCCGTCAGCGTGACTCCGGTGGTCCCCGTCTCCGGGTCGGCCAGCGACGCCTCGATGAACAGCACGTCGCCGCCGGTCCCGGTCACCGCCAGGCCGGTGGCCACGCCGGGCACCGCGGTCCGGTCGGCCGACTCCGGCGTGTGCCGGGGATGGCCGAGGTAGCCGTGCAGGTCGGTCGCGTCGACTGTGACCGGGAGGGTAGCCGCCGCGGTCGCCAGCCGCGCGGCGATCTTGCGCAGCACCCGGCCGATGCTCCGCTCCAGCGAGCGGACGCCGGCCTCGCGGGTGTACTCGGCCGCCAGCCGGTGCAGCGCGCCGTCGGTGATCGTCACGCCCATGACATCCGGCCCAGTCGCGTCCAGCCCGGCCCGCTCCAGCTGCCGGGGCAGCAGGTGGTCCCGCGCGATGGTGACCTTCTCGTCCTCGGTGTAGCCGTCGAGGCTGATCAGCTCCATGCGGTCCAGCAGCGGCTCGGGGATCGCCTCGATCATGTTGGCCGTGGCGATGAACAGCACGTCGGACAGGTCCAGCTCGACCTCGAGGTAGTGGTCGCGGAACGTGTGGTTCTGCGCCGGGTCCAGCACCTCCAGCAGGGCGGCCGTGGGGTCGCCGCGGTAGTCGTTGCCGAGCTTGTCCACCTCGTCGAGCAGGATCACCGGGTTCATCGAGCCGGCCTCGCGGACGGCCCGGACGATGCGGCCCGGCAGCGCGCCGACGTAGGTACGCCGGTGACCGCGGATCTCGGCCTCGTCCCGGACGCCGCCCAGGGCGACCCGGGCGAACTTGCGGCCCATGGCGCGGGCCACCGACTCGCCGAGCGAGGTCTTGCCGACGCCGGGGGGCCCGGCCAGCGCGAGAACCGCGCCGCTGCGGCGGCCGCCGACCAGGGCCAGGCCCTTGTCCGCGCGGCGCTTGCGCACCGCCAGGTACTCGACGATCCGGTCCTTGACGTCGTCCAGGCCCGCGTGATCGGCGTCCAGCACCTCGCGGGCCGCGCCCACGTCGTAGGCGTCGTCGGTGGTGGTGTTCCAGGGCACCTCGAGCACGGTGTCCAGCCAGGTCCTGATCCAGCCGGCCTCGGGCGACTGGTCCGAGCCGCGCTCCAGCTTGGCGGCCTCCTTGAGCGCCGCCTCGCGCACCTTCTCCGGCAGGTCCGCGGCCTCGATCCGGGCCCGGTAGTCCTCCTCCTCAGAGGCGGGCTCGCCGTCCAGCCCGGCCAGCTCCTTGCGGATCGCGGCGAGCTGCTGGCGCAGGAGGAACTCGCGCTGCTGGCGCTCCATGCCCTCGCGGACGTCGTTCTGGATGGTCTCGGCCACGTCCAGCTCGGCGAGCTGCTCGCGCGCCCAGCCGGCCAGCAGCTCCAGCCGCTGCTCGGGGTCGATGGTCTCCAGCAGCTGATGGCGCTGCTGAAGTGACAGGTAGCTCGCGTACCCGGCGCTATCGGCTAGCGCCGACGGGTCCGTTATCCGCTGGAGGGCGTCGACTACCTGCCAGGCGCCGCGCTTTTGCAGAATCGAGGCGGCCAGGGTGCGGTACTCGCGGGCCAGTTCCTGCGCGCGCTCGCTGGCGGCGGGCTCGGTCACGACCGTGCCCTCCACCCAGAGGGCCGCACCGGGGCCGACGGTCCCGGAGCCGATCCGCACCCGGGAGACGCCGCGGATGACCGCCGCGGGCTCGCCGCTGGGCAGCCGGCCGACCTGCTCGACGTAGCCGAGCGTGCCGACGGGGGAGTACTTGCCGTCCAGCCGCGGGACTAGCAGCAGCTGGGGCATTGTCTCCGAGCTGCCGGGCGCTGACGCGGCATGCCGCGCTGCCTCGATAGCCGCGCGGACCTCCGTGCCGGAGGTGTCCAGCGGGACGACCATGGTGGGCAGCACGATGGTGTCGTCCAGCGGCAGCACCGGCAGCGAGAGTGTCTCGGGCATCGCGCTCACTTCCTGTATCAGCGTTACTTGATTACACCTCTACAAGAAGCCGGCGCCCTCGTTTGTTCCGGCTGTTGTTCGCGCTCAGCTGAGAATCTAAGGCGGCACATTATCGACTGAAATCGAAACACAGTTCGATGGCTACAGCCCATGAGATGCCCGGTATCAACGGAGGCGGCCCGCGCCAGGGTGCCCGAGCGCCGCCGGGCGGCTCCTAGCCCATCGGGTAGCGGCGCAGGCCGACGGCGTACTCGCAGCCCGCGGCCAGGCCGGTGAAGCCGGCCATGTTGCGGAGGAACTCATCGGGATCGAAGTCGCCGCCGAGGCCCTCCAGGTAGGCGCGGTGCTCGCGCAGGGACGCGACGCCAGCGTCGATCGTGGCGGTGACGTCGACGAAATGCGTCGGATTGCCGGTCGCGCACACGTAGGCGTCGCGGATCGTGTCGCAGGCGGGACCGGCGTCGGCGAAGACCCACTCGTTGGCCGCGTCCCGGCACGCGTCGAGCACGGCCAGGCCCACGGCCCGGTGGTCGGCGTGATTGACCGGCCCCTCCTCGCCCCACGTGAGGTCAAAGCTCATCGTGATAACGATCTCGGGCCGCAGCCGCCGGAAGGCGGCCGCCAGGTCGCGGCGCAGCGGCAGGCCGTACTCGATCATGCCGTCGGCATGGTCGAGGAACTCGACATCGGTCACGCCGACCACCGCGGCGCTGCGCAGTTCCTCATCGACGCGCAGCGGTCCCACCTGCGCGGGAGCCATGCCCGCGATGCCGGCCTCGCCCCGGCTGGCCAGCACGTAGGCGACCTTCTTGCCCTGGGCGGTCCAGCGGGCGACCGCGGCCGCGGCGCCGTACTCCAGGTCATCGGGGTGAGCGACGACCGCGACGGCACGGTCCCAGTCCTCGGGCATGGGCTGCATAGCTACCTCCGGCCTGTCCTGCGGTCGGCGGTGACCGCGCTGCCACTCATCATGACTGCAGCGTGCACCGTCGTGCAGGCGGGCCCCGTGCATACGGGGCTGACCCGCGACCCGGAGGCCGAGATCGAGCGTCTGCTGCAGGCACTGGTCCTGCGGCCTCGGTAAGCTGTGACACCCTAGGCGTCCTGCCTGTCCGCCGGCGACTGCCCGGCGGATGAGCCCGGGGCGGACAACTGGGTAGGCACCGGGCGAGGGGAAGCGGGCTGAGTTGTGCGGACGACCGGAGATCGCGCGACGCTGAAGGTGGCCCTGCTGGGCTGCGGAGCGGTGGGCTCGGCTGTCTACCGCCTGCTGGCTGAGCAGTCGGCTGACCTGGCCGCGCGGGCGGGAGCCGCGCTGGAGGTGGTCGGCGTCGCGGTTCGCGACCTGAACCGGGCGCGCCTGGTGCCGGTGGACCCGGACCTGCTCACCGTCGACGCCGCGGCCCTGGTCACCCGCCCCGACGTGGACATCGTGATCGAGCTGACCGGCGGCATCGAGCCCGCCCGGACACTGCTGCTGGCCGCGCTCAACGCCGGCAAGTCGGTCGTAACGGCCAACAAGGCGCTGCTGGCCACCGACCGCGCGATCCTGCACGAGGCCGCGCGGTCCAACGGCGTCGATATCTACTACGAGGCCGCCGTGGCGGGCGCGATCCCGCTGCTGCGGCCGCTGCGCGAGTCGCTGGCCGGTGACGAGGTCCGGCGCGTGCTGGGCATCGTGAACGGGACGACCAACTACATTCTCGACCAGATGGACACCTCGGGCGCGGATTTCGGCACCGCGCTCGCGGAGGCGCAGGCCCTCGGCTACGCCGAGGCCGACCCCACCGCGGACATCGCGGGCTACGACGCGGCGGCCAAGGCCGCCATCCTGGCCAGTATCGCGTTCCACACCGAGGTCACGGTCGGCGACGTGTACCGCGAGGGCATCACCGAGGTCACCGCCGCGGACATCGCCAGTGCCAAGACGCTGGGCTGCGTGGTCAAGCTCCTGGCCATCTGCGAGCGCTGCAGCGGCGGCGTGTCCGCGCGCGTCCACCCGGCGATGATTCCGCGGGTGCACCCGCTAGCCGCCGTTCGAGAGGCCTATAACGCGGTGTTCGTCGAGGCCGAGTCGGCGGGCCGGCTGATGTTCTACGGGGCCGGCGCGGGCGGCCAGCCGACCGCCAGCGCCGTGCTCGGCGACCTCGTCGCCGTCGTGCGCAATCGGCTCGCCGGACTGCGCGGCCCGGACGCCTCCACCTACGCGGGGCTGCCGCTGGTCCCGATCGGCGACGCACTGACCCGCTACTACGTGCAGCTCGACGTGGCCGACCGGCCAGGGGTGCTCGCCCCGATCGCCGACACGTTCGCCCAGCAGGGCGTGTCGATCAAGGCGATGCGCCAGGAGGGCCGGGGCGACGACGCCAACCTGCTCATCGTTACCCACACAGCCCGGGAGGACGCCCTGGCCAAGACGGTGGCCAACCTGAGCGCCATGACCGCCGTGCGCGCCGTGGCGAGCGTCATGCGGGTCGAAGGCGAGGACGGCGAATGAGCCCAGCTACCACGGCACCAGCTACCACGGCACTAGATACCACGGGCGCGGCGACCCGGCCGTGGCGCGGCGTTATCGCCGAGTACCGGTCCCGGCTGCCGGTCACCGAGCACACGCCGGTGATCTCGCTGCGGGAGGGCGGCACCCCGCTGCTGCCCGCGCCCGGCCTGTCCGCCCGGACTGACTGCGAGGTTTACCTCAAGGTCGAGGGCGCCAACCCGACCGGGTCGTTCAAGGACCGCGGGATGACCGTCGCGGTCAGCCTGGCCGCGGGGCGCGGGGCCAAGACGGTGATCTGCGGCTCGACCGGCAATACCAGCGCCAGTGCCGCGGCCTACGCCGCCCGCGCCGGAATGGGCTGCGCGGTCCTGGTCCCGCAGGGCAACATCGCGCTCGGCAAGCTGGCCCAGGCGCTGGTCCACGGCGCGAAGCTGCTGCAGGTCGACGGCAACTTCGACGATTGCCTGGAACTGGCGCGCAAGCTGGCCGCCGACTATCCGGTCGCGCTGGTCAACTCGGTGAACACCGAGCGCCTGCAGGGTCAGAAGACCGCCGCGTTCGAG
Organism: Streptosporangiaceae bacterium; assembly: GCA_035532295.1. Classification (GTDB taxonomy): domain Bacteria; phylum Actinomycetota; class Actinomycetes; order Streptosporangiales; family Streptosporangiaceae; genus DASUBV01. The sequence continues at coordinate 12,144 of DATKRH010000099.1, read as the reverse complement.
ATCGTGGACGAGCTGGGCGACGCGCCCGACGTGCACTGCCTGCCGGTCGGCAATGCCGGCAACATCGCCGCGTACTGGCTCGGGTACCAGGAGTACCTGGCCAGCGGGGAGTCGACCAGGGTGCCGCGCATGCTCGGCTACCAGGCCAGCGGCGCCGCCCCGATCGTCATCGGGCGGCCGGTCCTGAAGCCGTCCACGATCGCCACCGCGATCAGGATCGGCAATCCGGCATCCTGGCGGCTCGCCGAGGCCGCGCGGGATGAGTCCGGCGGCCTGATCGACGCCGTGACTGACGAGCAGATCCTGACCGCTTACCGGCTGCTGGCCCGCGATGAGGGCGTGTTCGGCGAGCCCGCGTCCGCGGCCGGCGTGGCCGGCCTGCTGCAGGCCCGGCAGAACGGCCAGGTGGCCGCCGGGTCCGTGGTCGTCTGCACGATCACCGGCAACGGCCTCAAGGATCCCGACACCGCCGTCTCCGGGTCGCCCGCTCCGCGGGTCGTCCCGGTCGATGCCGCCGCCGCGGCCAGCGCGCTGGGCCTGGCGTGACCTGGCCGGCCGGTCCGGTAACGGTCCGGGCCCCGGCGACCAGCGCCAACCTGGGCCCGGGCTTCGACTCGTTCGGCCTGGCGCTCGGCCTGCATGACGTCGTGACGGCGCGAGTGACGCCGGGCGGGGTGGCCATCGAGGTGACCGGCATGGGAACGGCGACCGCAGGCGCCGGCGAGCAGCACCTGGTGATCCGGGCCATGCGGACGGCCTTCGCCGCGATCGGGGGCCAGCCGCCGGGAATCGCGCTGTCCTGCGTGAACGCGATCCCGCAGGGCTACGGCCTGGGCTCCTCGGCCGCCGGCATCGTCGCCGGGATCCTGGCCGCCCGTGCCCTGGCGGGCGAGGCCGGGATGACCGCGCTCCCCGACGACGCCGTGCTGCGCATGGCCACCCGCCTGGAGGGGCACCCGGACAACGTGGCGGCGTGCCTGGCCGGCGGCCTGACGATCGCCTGGGAGCCGGGTACGGGCGCGCGGACCGCCCGGCTGGCCCCGCTGCCGCGGATCTCCGCGGTGCTCTGCGTGCCCGCTCAGCCGCTGGCCACCGTCACGGCGCGCCAGGTGCTGCCGCCGGAGGTTCCGCACGCGGCGGCAGCGGCGAACTCGGCCAGGGCCGCGCTGCTGGTCGCCGCGCTCACCAGCCGGCCGGATCTGCTCATGGACGGCACCGAGGATTACCTGCACCAGCGCTATCGCGCGACCGCGATGCCGGCCACCGCGAGCCTGATCGCCCGCCTGCGCGACGCGGGCATCCCCGCGGTCGTCTCGGGAGCCGGGCCCTCGGTTCTCGCTTTCACCCTCGACGGCGCTGGGCCGGCGGCTGGGGACGTGGCGGCGGTAGCCGAGGCCGACGGCGTCGCCTGGCAGGTGCTGCCGCTGCGCGTCGACACCTGCGGCGCGACCATCCAGGCCGGATAGCGGTGCCGCATCCATAAATCCGGCGTAAGTAATTAAACGGACATGAGAAATGCAAATTTAGGAATGCAAATGGCGGTCGATGCATGAGAAGGAATTTTCTCCTCTTATCTTGGCCAATATGGAACTAATGTTAGGCTCCACGCGACCGCCATCGCCCCCCGGCTGGGGGCCCGCCGCCGGAAGCAGCGGAGCGATCCGGCTCGCCGGATGATGCAGCTCACGTCATCTGTTTCGACTCTTCGGGGAGATTTGCCATGCCCTTTGCCCGAGGCGCCATGGCCGCCCGCCCGGCGCGTACCAGGCCGGTGCGGCTGACGCTGTTCGGCCTGCTCGTGGTGCCCGTCGTTTCCCTGGTGGCGTTGTGGGGCGTCGCCGCGGGCAGTACGCTCGGCAGCGCCGTCACCGAGCATGAATACAACGCGGTGACCAAGAGGATTGGTGCCCCCACCCAGGCTCTGTCGGCTCAGCTAGCGCAGGAGCAAGCGCAGACCTTCATCTGGCTGAGCACTGGCCGCTTGTCCCCCGTAGCACCGCTGGACGCCACCCGGCAGCGCACCGATGTCGTGGTAGCGGCGGCTCGCGGCGCGCTGGAGTCCATCCGCGCCAAGGTACCCTCGTCGGCCGCGCGGCCACTGAACGTCCTCTTCACGAAGCTGAGCCAGCTCGGCACCGTCCGGAACGCGATCGACACGGGCACCATGAGCCCGCTGGCGGCGTTCCAGTCCTACAGCAGCGTCATCGATGCCGAGTTCCACTTCTTCCAGCACGCTATCCGGGTTCAGGACGCATCCCTCTACCAGCAGACGATCGGGACCACGGATGCCTCTCGCGCGCTGGTGCAGGCCGCACGGGAGGCGGTCCTGGCCGGGGGAGCGCTGGCCGCGCGCGGCCAGATGAGCACGGCCGACCGTCAGTTGTTCGCGAATGCCGTGACAAGCCAGCGCCTTCTGATGAGCGACGCGCAGGTGCTGCTGGACCCGCCGATCCGAGACGTGTACGTGCGGGATTACAGCTCGCCTACCTATCACCGGTTCGCGGCAATGGAAGACCAGATTGCTGGGAGCATTGGCCGCCCCGGGCCGATCCCGGTGAATCCCATGACCTGGGAGTCGGCGTCGGGAGCGTTCCTGGCCACCATGCAAAAAGCAGAGACCCAGAACACCGCCTTCCTGGCCAGCCTGTCTAATCGGCTCAGCACCCGGCTCGTGACCGAGGCCGTCCTCGCGGGCGGACTGGGCCTGGTCGCGGTCGTGGCGTCGGTTTTCCTGATGCTGTGGTTCGGTCGCCGGCTCACCGGCGAGCTCACCGGGCTGCACAAGAACGTCCAGAGTATGGCCGAGGTGCGGCTGCCCAGCGTCGTCGAGCGGCTGCGCCGTGGCGACGAGGTGGACGTCGACGCGGAGTCGCCGCCGCCGACGACGGGCAAGATCACCGAGATCGCCCGGATCGCGGAGTCGTTCGCGACGGTGCAGCGGACCGCGGTCGAGGCGGCCGTGGGCCAGGCCAACCTGCGTAAGGGAGTCAACCAGGTCTTCCTCAACCTCTCCCTGCGCAACCAGTCGCTGCTGCACCGCCAGCTCGGCATGCTCGACTCGATGGAGCGGGCCGCCGCTGATCCCGCGGCGCTGGCGGATCTTTTCCAGCTGGACCACCTCACCACGCGCATGCGCCGGCACGCGGAGGGCCTGATCATCTTGTCCGGGGCGATTCCAGGCCGCGGCTGGCGAGATCCGGTGCCCGCCGTCGACGTCCTGCGAGCCGCGATCGCCGAGGTCGAGGACTACGTCCGGGTCGACGTGATCAGCGAGTCGCACGACGCGGTCGTCGGGGCCGCGGTGAACGACGTGATTCACCTGATCGCCGAGCTGGTCGAGAACGCCACCGCGTTCTCCCCGCCGAATACCCAGGTCGAGGTCAAGGCCGAGGGGGTCGGCAACGGCTTCGCCGTCGAGGTCGAGGATCGCGGGCTAGGCCTCACCGCCGAGGAGATGGCACAGATCAACGAGCGTCTGGCCAGCCCGCCAGAGTTCGACCTGGCCAACAGCGATCAGCTCGGCCTGTTCGTAGTCGGCCGGCTGGCCGCCCGGCACGGGATCAAGGTCTCGCTGCGGGAGTCTCCCTACGGCGGGACGAGGGCCATCGTGCTCCTGCCGAGCAGCATCATCGTGCGGGAAGGTGAGGCGGGCGAGCGGCCAGGGCTGGGTGGCGGCGGCCCGTCGGCGGTCGCGGACTCGCCCGCTGGCTCGCTCCCGGCGCAGGCCATGGCCGTCGCGAACCGGCAGCGTGCGGCGGTCTTCAGCCTCACGGGCCGCCACCGGCAGGCGTTGCCGCCGGACGGCGAGGTCTCCCCCGATCGGGAGCTCGCGACGCCGCAGGCGCGGTCGGCGGGCTGGAGCCGGGTAGCCGCCGACCCGGTGGGCGGCGGGACGCACCTGGGGCTGCCGGTACGTGTTCGCCAGGCCAGTCTCGCCCCGCAGCTGAGAACCGGCCCGGGCCCCGATTCGGCCGTCTCCGCGGCGCCGGCTCCGGCCGTGCGCTCCCCCGAGCAGGCGCGGAACCTGATGGCGGCGTTGCAGAAGGGCTGGGAGCACGGACGTACCGATGACCTGGATGACCCGGTCGGCGGTCTGGGTGACTGGCCAGGGACAGATTCCCCGGGCGCGGGTTCCCCCGGCCCGGGTACCCCGGATACGGGGGCGGATTCTCATGACGGCGAGGCCGGGTAATGGCAGAGGCGAACATCGTGAGCCAGCTGGGCTGGCTACTGGACAATCTCGTGACGCGCGTGGATCCCATCCGCCAGGCGCTCGTCCTGTCGAGGGACGGCCTGGTCGTGGCGGCGTCGAAGGACCTGAGCCGCGAGGACGGCGAGCATCTCTCCGCCCTGGCCGCCGGCGTCCAGAGCCTGGCCCGGGGCGCTGGACGGCATTTCGCCGGCGGGGCGGTGCGGCAGACCATCATCGAGATGGAGTCCGCGTTCTTGTTCATCACGGCGGCCGGAGAAGGCACCTGCCTGGCGGTGCTCAGTTCCGGAGACGCCAACGCCGCCCTCGTCGCTTATGAGATGGCCATGCTGATCCGGCGCATGGGCAAGTATCTGGCCGCGCCGCCCAGGTTCGCCGACCGCGAACCAGCCGCGGGGTGACTGGCCATGGTCGCCCCGAGGGATAGCTGGCTCGACCGGGCCGCGGGACCGATTGTCCGGCCCTACGCCATGACCAAGGGCCGGACGCTGCCCAGCGACGGGACCTCCGTCGGCCTGATCGACGTCGTGGTGGCCATGGACTGGCGGCCGCCCGAGGGCTTCCGGCTCAGTCCTGAGCACCGGCAGATCCTGAGCGTGGCCCGGCACCCCGTGACCGTTGTCGATCTCGCCTCTGACATCGATCTCCCGGTGGGGGTGGTTCGCGTGCTGCTGGGCGACCTGACCGATCACGGGATGCTCCAGATCCTCCCCGCGCGGCGCGGGCCAGTAACCGACGCGCGTCTACTGAGGGACGTACTCGATGGACTACAGGCACTCTGACCAGGCCGCCGATCACGGCGGCATGCCGGTCACCACCAAGATCCTCATCGCCGGGGGATTCGGCGTGGGCAAGACGACGCTGGTCGCGACGATCAGCGAGATCCGGCCGCTGCGCACCGAGGAGGAGCTCAGTGACCGCGGTATCGGCGTCGACGACACGGCCGGCGTGGAGCGCAAGACGACGACCACGGTCGCCATGGACTTCGGCCGGATCAGCTTCCGGAGCGACCTGGTCCTGTACCTGTTCGGCACGCCGGGCCAGGAGCGCTTCTGGTTCATGTGGGACGAGCTGTCCTACGGCGCGCTCGGTGCCGTGATCCTGGCCGACACGCGGCGGCTGGCCGACTGCTTCGCCTCCATCGATTACTTCGAGCGGCGCGAGACCCCGTTCGTCGTCGCCGTCAACTGTTTCGACGGGGCCCCGCAGTGCCAGCCGGACGACATCCGGATCGCCCTGGCGCTCGATCCCGGTGTGCCCATCGTCTTGTGCGACGCGCGGCAGCGGGACTCCGTGAAGCGGGTGCTGATGATCCTGGTCAAGCACGTGCTCGACCAGGCCACGACCGACGAGGAGAGTCAGCGGACAGCCCTGCCGACGCGCTGACGGGAGCCGGGAGAACAGGCAGCAGGACCGCCGGCCGGTGCCTGGCCGCAGGCGCCGTCGGTCGGATCGTTCACGGTCGCTGGTAGCCCGCCGCGGCCTCGATAACGGCACCGGTGGCCAGGAGCAGTTCCTCGCTGCCGGGCGGCCCGATCAGTTGCAGGCTGGCCGGGAGCCGATGCCCGGCGGGCACCGGCAGGGCCAGCGCCGGGAGCCCGGCCAGGTTGACCGGCGCCGTGCAGCGGGTGTGGCCGCCCTGGTCCCCAGCCGCGACCTGCGCCGGGAATATCGCCACGCTGGGCATGGCCAGCAGCTCGACGGCGCGGAAGAGCCGGTCGAAGGTGGCCCGCCAGGCGGCCTGGAACTCTCGCGCGTAGCCGGCCTGCGCCGCGGTGACCTCGGCTGCGTCGGCCAGCCGCTCGCGCACCGGCGTGCCGAGCAGGGCCCGGCTCGCCGGATCGGCCAGCAGCCAGCCGTCGCAGGCGATGACCTCCACATCCATGATGGCGTAGGTGGCACTCAGCGCGTCTGTCCAGCCATCCAGGTCCAGTTCGGTGACGCCGATCTCGCTGCGCGCCAGCGCCGCGTCGACCGCCGCGTCGATGACCGGGTCGGCGTCCACCCCGGCCGGGCGCAGCCGCCCGATGCTGACCGCCGGCCGGGCCGCCACCGCGAACCCCGGCTCGAGCAGGGTCATGCCCCTTACCAGGCCGGCCACGTCGGCCGCCATCGGGCCGACCGTGTCCAGGCTCGGCGCCAGCGGCCATACCCCGGCTAGGCTGACGCGGCCGTGCGTGGTCTTCAGGCCCGCGATGCCGCAGTAGGCCGCCGGCACCCGGATCGACCCCCCGGTGTCCGAGCCGTAGGCCACATCGGCGTCGCCGTCCGCCACCGCCACCGCTGACCCGCTGGAGGACCCGCCCGGCAGCAGCGTGGCATCTAGCGGGTTCACCGGCGTGCCGAAGTGCTCGTTCAGCCCAGAGGCGCCGTAGGCCAGCTCGTTGAGGTTGGTCTTGCCGACGATGACGGCGCCCGCCGCCCGGGCCCCCGCTAGGCAAGCCGCATCCGCGGTCGCGGGCCCGGCCCGATCGGCGACGGGCCGGCTGCCGGCGGTCGTCGGCACCCCCTGGACGTCGATGAGGTCCTTGACCGCCAGCCGAAGTCCGCCGCTGCTGCCGTTCAGCCGAGTGATGAAGGTCGCCATGCTGCCAAGGTAGTGGCAGCGGCCGCGGCGAGAGCATAGGCGCATCGTTGCTAAGTTCCGGTCATGGATCTACGGGGGTGGCGGCGGCCGCGAGGCTGGCGGATCGTCGCCCTGGCCGCGGCAGCTGGGATGGTCATCGCCGCCGTTATCGTCACGGTGTCGCTGACCAGCGCGCCCGCGCCGATCACCGCGCGGAACCTGATGATCAGCGTGCTGGACGGACCCAGCGACAACCAGCACGTCCGGCTTGACGCGACGTTCTTCACCCCGGCGGGCACCGGCCGGGTGCCGGCCATCCTGCTGGCGCATGGGTTCGGCGGGACGAAGAACTCGGTGCGCGCGCAGGCCGAGCAGCTCACCAGGGCCGGCTTCGCCGTCCTCACCTGGTCCGCGCGGGGCTTCGGCCGGTCCACGGGCCAGATCGCGCTCGACTCGCCCGACTACGAGGTCAAGGATGTCGAGCAGCTGGTGAGCTGGCTGGCCCGCCAGCCGCGGGTGCTGCTCGATCACCCCGGCGACCCGCGGGTCGGCATCGCCGGCGCCTCCTACGGCGGCGCGATCGCGCTGCTGGCCGCCGCCTACGACCACCGGATCGACGCTATCGTCCCGCAGATCACCTGGAACAACCTCGCGACGGCGCTGTTCCCGAACGCGGCCGGCGGCGGTCCGGCCACCGGAGTCTTCAAGCGGCAGTGGGCTGGCTTGCTGTTCGCGCAGGGTTCCGCCGGCCTGGGCGGCTCCCTGGCGACCAGCCAGACCGCGGGCGCGACCGGCGGCAGCGGCGGCGCGGGCGGCATCGCTGCCGCCAGCAGCGCGGCCGGGGCGTGCGGCCGCTTCCTGCCGCAGATCTGCGCCATCTACCAGCGCGCCGCGACGCTCGGCCGGGCGACGCCTCAGGCGGTTACCACCCTGCTGCGGTCCAGCCCGGCCAGCGTCCAGAACCGAATTGACGTGCCCACCCTGCTCATCCAGGGCGAGCACGACTCGCTCTTCGGGCTGGACCAGGCCAACGCCAACTACCAGGCGATCCGCCGCAACGGCGCCCCGGCCGACATGGTCTGGTTCGCCGGCGGCCACGACGGCGGCAACCAGGAAACGAGCCGCATCGACGCGCTCACCGCCGACTGGTTCACCCGATGGCTCAAGCCTCCGCACGCTCCCTGGCGGCCGGGGCACTCCGGCACGCGGGGCGCGACCGGCCAGCCCGGATTCGCGGTCAGCCGGGATCTCGGCTTTAACGCGAGCACCGAGCAGACACAGCTCGGCGTCGCCACGGCGGCGCGGTACCCCGGCCTGGGGGGCACCGGGCACACGGTCGTCCGCCTCGCCGGGCCGTCGCAGACCGTGGTCAACCCGCCCGGCGGCGCGCCGCCGTCGTTCTCGTCTTTCCCGGGCCTGGGTGCGGGTGGCGGCTTCACCTTCGACATGCCAGGCCAGACTGCCGTCTTCACCTCGGCGCCGCTAGCCCATCCGCTGCAGGTCACCGGGGCGCCGGTGATCCGCATCGCCGTCAGCGGGCCGCCGCGGGCCACGCTGTTCGCCGAGCTCTATGACGTGGATCAGGCCGGCAACGCCACGCTGCCGTTCCAGCTCGCCGCGCCGCTGCGCGTCACGGGGCCCGCCCGTGGTCAGGCCGCCCGTGGTCAGGCCGCCCGTGGTCAGGCCGCTAACGGTCAGGACGTGACCATCGCGCTGCCGGCCCTGGACTACCAGTTCGCCGCCGGCCACCGGCTCCGCCTGGTCCTGACCACCACCGACTTCGGCTACGCCACCTCGCCCGACCCGGCGACCTACCGGATCAGCCTGGCCGGGGCGGGCGTGAGGCTGCCGACCGATCCGGCCCTGGCGGTCTCCAGCGGCGGCCTGCCGTGGTGGACCTGGGGCGCGCCGCTGCTGGCCGCGCTGGCGGCGGCGCTGCTCCTGGCGACCGGCCGCCGCCGCCGTCGTCGCCGCGATGAGCTACAGCCCGAACTGGCCGACGTCCCGCTGGACATCTCGGGCCTGACCAAGCGCTTCAAGGACGGCCAGCTAGCCGTTGACGGGCTGTCGCTGCGGGTGGAGCGGCAGCAGATACTGGGCCTGCTCGGCCCGAACGGGGCCGGCAAGACGACGACGCTGCGCGCCCTGATGGGGCTCATCCACCCGGACGCCGGCGCCATCACGATCTTCGGCCAGCAGGTGCATGCCGGGTCGCCCGCCCTGTCCCGGCTCGGTGCGTTCGTGGAAGGCCCCGGCTTCCTGCCGCACCTGTCCGGGCGGGCCAACCTGGAGATGTACTGGCGGTCCACCGGCCGCCCGGCCGACGGGTCGCACCTGCCGGATGTCCTGACGATCGCCGGGCTAGGGCCGGCCATCGACCGGCCCGTGCGCACCTACTCGCGGGGGATGAGCCAGCGGCTGGCGATCGCCCAGGCCATGCTCGGCCTGCCGGACCTGCTCGTGCTCGATGAGCCGATGAACGGGCTCGACCCGCCGCAGATCCGCCAGATGCGCGACGTGCTCACCCAGTACGCCGCCGCGGGACGAACCGTGATCCTGTCCAGCCATATGCTGGCCGAGGTCGAGCTGACCTGCACCGATGTCGTCGTTATGCACCTTGGCCGGCGGATTGCCGCCGGACCGGTCGGCGAGATCGCCGGGGACGGCGGCGCGGTCGTGATCGGCACGCCGGACCCTGACCGGGCGCGGGCCGTGCTGACCGGGCTGGCCGGCATCGCGGGCGTGCAGGCGCACCAGGAGGGCGTCTTGCTCCAGCTGGGTGACGCGCCGGCCTCGGCGGCGGTCGCGGCGCTCGTCGGGGCCGGCGTCGCGGTCGACCGGGTCATGCCGCATCGCCGGCTGGAGGACGCGTTCCTCGCCCTGATCGCCGGCCAGGGCGACAGCGACGCCGCCAGCGGCACGGCGGACCTGGCGCCGTCCGAGCTGGAGCGCACCCGGTGACCGCCCGAGCGCAGCCCGGCCGCGGGCCTGCCGGGGCGCCGGATCTGGCCGGCGCACCCGGCTACCGCGCGCGGCGGACCCTGCCGCTGGCCGTCGAGGCGGCCCGCCAGCTCCGGCGGCGGCGCACCCTGGTCTCGTTTGTCATCCTGACCCTGCTGCCCTGGATACTGGTGGGTGCCTTCGAGGTCAGCGGCCCGTCCTCGTCCGGCGCTCCCGGCCTGGTGGCCGAGGCGACCCAGGGCGGCCTGAACTTCGCCGCGTTCACGTTCTTCGTGTCCGCCGGCTTCCTGCTGGTCGTGGCGGTAGCCCTGTTCTGCGGCGACACGGTCGCCACCGAGGCGAGCTGGTCGTCGCTGCGGTACCTGCTCGCCGCGCCGGTGCCGCGGGCGCGGCTGCTGCGCCAGAAGCTGATCGTGGCGCTCGCGTACTCGGCCATCGCCATCACCTACCTGACGCTGATGTCGCTGCTGGCCGGCACGGTGGCGTTCGGCTGGCATGTGCTGCGGCTACCGGGCACCGGGGTCGAGCTCTCCACCGGGCCCGCGCTCGGCCGGATGGTCATCGTCCTTGGTTACGTGCTGGTCAGCGAGCTGGTCGTGGCCGCGCTCGCCTTCCTGCTGTCCGTGCTCACCGACTCGCCTCTGGGCGCGGTGGGCGGGGCCGTCGGCCTGGTCATCGTCAGCAACATCCTCGATGCCGTCACCGCCCTCGGCTCCTGGCGGGAACTGCTGCCGACGCACTGGCAGTTCGCCTGGCTGGACGCGCTCCAGTCGCAGCTCTCCTGGGCCGACATGATCCAGGGCTCGGCCATCTCGGTGTCCTACGCCCTGGTGCTGTTCGCGCTGGCGTTCCGCCGCTTCCGCTCCAAGGACATCGTCTCCTGACCGGACCCCGTAACGGCATGGCTGGGCACCCGCTGACGCCGGCGCGGTACACCTCCGGGCGGCCTTTAGGGTTCCCAGCGGCGTCGCTACGCGAGCTGGCCGTAGGTGTAGGGATAACCTGGGTTCGTGCTAAGGGTGCTGGGCGTAGAGGTCGACGAGGCGCAACTGGCTGCCATCTGCGATAGGTATGGCATCGCTGAACTTAAGGTCTTCGGGTCGCGGGCTCGCGGCACGGCCCGGCCAGAGAGCGACATTGACATCCTCTACACCCTCCGGCCTGGGCGTCGCCTGGGCTGGGAGATCGAGCAGCTCGTCGATGAGCTAGCGGAGCTCCTGGGCCGTCCAGTCGATCTCGTGTCCCTGCGGGGCCTGCACCCACTGCTGCGGCCGTCGGTCCTGGCTGAGACGCAGTCTGTGTATGCAGCGTGACATCCTCCTGCTCACCGAGATGCGCATCAGGTCGGGGGCATCATCCGCCGTAGCACGTCGTCGCGCAGCCAGCCGACATTCACGCCCGCAGCCGTTAGCGCGGTGACCGCCGGATCGGTCGGATGCTCAATGGCTCCGAGCAGCAGGTGCCCTGAGGAGACGCTCCGGTGGTTCAGCCTGAGCGCCCGGTGCAGCCCCGCTTCCAGCGCCCGCCTGGCGTCCGCGGTCAGCCGCAGGCCGTCGGTGATCCCGCGCCCGCCCCGCCAAGCGAGCGCGTCGGCCTCAGTCGGGCCTGGCGGGCTGGCCGGATCTGGCGTGCCTGGCGGGCTGGCCTCGCCGTGGCCGAGGCGCGCGCGCAGGTCGGCTGCGTCGGCGCCTGCGGCGGCCAGCGCATCGGCCGCCACGCCCGGCTCCTCCAGCAGGCCGAGCAGCAGGTGCTCACTGCCGATGTCGCGCTGGCCCGCGCGGTTGGCCTCGTCCCTAGCGCGCTCGACGGCACCCCGCGCGTCCTGATGAAATCGCTCTAACATCGGGCTGTCTCCTCTCGCGGGCCGGCCGGCGGCACGCCATGACTCATCATGTCGCGGGCTGGCCGGAGATGACCCCTCTTGCCGTCAGCCGCCGTTAGCCGTTAGCCGCTGGCCGCTGGCCGCTGGCCGCCGCGTCCGGCCGAGCCGACCGGGCTATGGTGGGGCTGTGCCGCCATCGCTGGAGGTCAGGTCCCGGGTGCGCGTTCGAGCCGCGCCCGAGCGGGTGTGGCAGGTCGCCATGGACTGGTCCCGCCAGGGCGAGTGGATACCGGCCACCGACGTGAGCGGCGGCAGCGGGATCGGCGCGCAGGTGGTCGCCCGGACGGCTGTCGGCCCGGTCGGCTTCACCGACACGGGGTCTGTCGGCGGCCTCGGATAGGTAATGCGGGTATGTCGGCAGGGTGGCGGGCTACGTAAGCTGGGCGGCATGCCGCTGGAATCGATGGGCTTCACCGAGAGCGACGAGCGCCGGGCCCTGCGGTCCGCGGTGGCGGACCTGGGCCGCCGGTACGGCTACGCCTATTTCATCGAGCAGGCGCGCAGCGGCGGCCGGCTCACCGAGTT
>DATKRH010000098.1:0-10927 GCA_035532295.1 Streptosporangiaceae bacterium | reverse complement strand
CCGCGCAGGCCAGCGAGACCGCGCGAGCTGAGCTGTCCCCGGCGGAGGCGGCCCGCCCGGCCGAGGCCAGCAGGAGCTCGAAGGCGGTCGCGCCGTCGCCCATGGCCATGGCCACGTCCGCCGCGGTCCGCAAGTCCGAGGCGGCCTGGCCCGGACGGGGCGCTCGCGCGGCGGCGGCCCGGTAGTGCTCGCGGGACTCGGCCAGGAACCGGCGGGCGTAGGTGAGATGGCCAAGAGCGCGGGCGAGCCGGTGACTCACCTCGGCTGCGTCAGGGCTGGGGGCCAGGGCGGCCGCGGCCCGGAGGTCATCGGCGACCGCGTCGAACGCGGCGCGCCACGGCCTGGCCCGTTCGGCGCGATCCTCAAGATCGTCAGCGACGGACGCCGCCCACCGCAGATGAGCGGCGCGGACTGTCATCTCCTCGCCGTTCTGGGCTAGCCGGTCCCCGGCGTAGGACCGGATGATGCCGAGCATCTGCCATCGGCTGCCCTCCGGCCCGCGGCCGTGGATGAGCAGGCTCTTGTCGGTCAGCCGCCCGACCACGTCGGCGGCGGCACTGCGGCTGCGGGGCGCGCAGACCGCCACGGCTGCATCGAGGTCGAATCCGGTGGCAAAGACGCTGGCCTGCCGGAACATGGCGCGCTCGTCATCGTCGAGCAGGTCGTGGCTCCAGTCGATGACTGCCCGCAGCGAGCGGTGCCGTTCGTGGGCACCGCGACTGCCGGCCAGCAGGCGCAGGTGATCATCCAGGCCTGCGAGCAGGCCGTCCACTCCCAGTGACGCGCTGCGCGCCGCGGCCAGCTCGATCGCCAGGGGGAGCCCGTCCAGCCGGGCGCACACGTCGGCCACCAGTTCGGGCGAGGCGGCGAAGCCGGGATCCGCGGCCCGCGCCCGGTCCCAGAACATCGCCCCAGCTTCCGAGCCCGGCACCCCGTCGGCGCCGTCGGCAGTGAGCAGGGACAGCGGCGGAACGATGATGGGGCGCTCGCCGGCGATGGCCAGCCGCTCCCGGCTGGTGGCCAGGACGGTCAGCCCCGCGCAGCCTGCAAGCAGATGCTCGATGAAGGGGACCACGGCCGGGAGCAGGTGCTCGCAGTTATCGAGCACCAGCAGCGACCGGCCCCGGCCAAGGTAGTCGTGCAGGGCGGCCCCCAGCGACCGCCCTGGCCCCTCGGCGACGCCGAGCACCGCTGCCACGGCCTGGCTGACAAAGCCCGCGCGCACCGGGACTAAGTCGACGAAGGCAGCGCCCAGGGGATACCGCGCAACTGCCGCCTCGGCGGTCCTGGCGGCCAGCCGGGTCTTTCCGACGCCGCCCGGCCCGACCAGGCTCACGACCCGGCTGTCCGCCAGCGCCGCCAGGATCATGACCTGCTCGCGGTCCCGGCCGATGAAGCTGGTCCGGGTGGCGGGCAGGCCGGCCACTGGCCCCGCGCCCGGCGCGCCCGCCGGCATCCCCGGCATCCCCGCCGGGCCGGCCGCGACGGCCGGAGCGAGGTCGGCAAGCGCCCGCCGGTCAGCTACGCCCAGCTTCCGCAGCAGCGATGAGACATGACTCTCTACCGTCCGGATCGAGATGTGCAGCCGGGACGCGATCTGCGCGTTCGTCAGATGCCTGCTGACCGCGTCGAGTACCTCGGCCTCGCGCGGCGACAGGCCGGCCGCCTGAGCAGTCCCCACGCTTACATGATCCACCGAATCCACCGGATCTCCACCGGATCCGCCGGCTGGCCGGCCTTCCGTACCCGATCCGTGGTGAATCCGTGGTGACCACGGATGCGGCCCGGCACGCCATCCCGGCAGGCTGGAGCAGCGCCGACGGCGCGGGCGAGCGGAAGCGGGCCAGGCGGCCCCGCGAGCAAGGAGCTGGGGATCATGTGCGGAATCACCGGATGGGTCGACTTCGGCCGGGACCTGCGTGCGGAGCGGGCCACGCTGGAGGCGATGACGGCGACGATGGCCTGCCGGGGCCCGGACGCCGGCGGCGTCTGGTGCTCGGCGCAGGCAGGCATCGGCCACCGGCGCCTGTCCGTCGTCGACCTCGACGGCGGCGCGCAGCCGATGCGCGCCGCGGGGGGCCGCGAGGTGGTCCTGACCTTCAGCGGGGAGATCTATAACTTCCGCGAGCTCCGCCGGGAGCTTGAGGCGCACGGGCACGTCTTCGCGACCCGTTCTGACACCGAGGTGCTGCTCCGCGGCTACCTGCAGTGGGGTGCTGACTGCGTCCCGCGGCTGAACGGGATGTTCGCCTTCGCCGTGTGGGACGGGAACCGCCAGGAACTGCTGCTGGCCCGCGACCGGCTCGGTGTCAAGCCGCTGTACTACGCCCCGCTGGGCCCGGCAGAGCGGGGCGCCCTGTTCGGCTCGGAACCGAAGGCCATCCTGGCTCACCCGCAGTTCCGGGCCGAGATCGACTCCGAGGGCATCGCCGAGCTGTTCAGCCAGGCCGGAACCCGCACCCCGGGACAAGGCATCTACCGGGGCATGGCGGAGGTGCGGCCGGGCTGCACCGTGCGCATCGGCCGCGATGGCGAGCACCACGCCGTCTACTGGCGGCTGGAGTCGCGCGAGCACGCCGACGATCTCCCGACCACGGTCGGCACCGTCCGCGACCTGCTCACCGACATCGTGGAGCGCCAGCTCGTCGCCGACGTCCCGGTGTGCAGCCTGCTGTCGGGCGGCCTGGACTCCAGCGTCGTCGCGGCGCTCGCCGCCCGGACGCTTCAGGACAGCTACCGGGGCAAGCTGGCCACGTTCTCCGTGGACTTCGCCGGCAGCGCGGCCACGTTCCGGCCGGACCGCCTGCGCCCCAGTCACGACGAGCCCTTCGCGCGCGCCGCCGCCGAGCACATCGACTCCCGGCATACGACGGTCACCCTGGACGCCGACGACCTCGTCGCGGCCCAGTGGTCGCCGCTGGCCGCCCACGACCTGCCGACCATGGGCGACATGTTCACCTCCATGTACCTGCTGTTTCGCAGGGTGCGCGAGCAGTCCACCGTCGCCCTGTCCGGCGAGTCCGCCGACGAGGTCTTCGGCGGGTACCCCTGGTACCACGTCCCGGCCCTGCTCGCCGCGACCGGAATGCCCTGGGCGGCGGCCGGCTCATGGGAACCGCTGCTGCGGCCCGATGTCGCCGCCCGCGTCCGGCTCGGCGAGTACGCCGCGGACAGCTACGCGCAGGCCCGGGCCGAGGTCCCCCGGCTGTCCGGCGAGAACCCCCAGGAGCGGCGGATCCGCGAGGTCCTCTATCTCGGGCTCACCCGCTGGCTGCCCGAGCTGCTCGACCGCAAGGACCGCCTCAGCATGGCGAGCGGGCTGGAGGTCCGGGTGCCGTTCTGCGACCACCGCCTCGTCGACTACGTCTGGAACGTTCCCTGGGCCATGAAGGAGGCCGGCGGGATCGAGAAGGGCCTGCTGCGCGCGGCAGCAGCCGACCTGCTCCCGCCCGACCTGCTCGGCCGGCGCAAGAGCATCTACCCCGGGGCGGCCGACCCCGCCTACCGGAACGCGATCGACGCGCAGCTCCGGGCGCTGCTCGGCCAGCCCGCCGCCCCGCTGTTCGCTCTCGTCGACCACGCCCGGCTCGCCGCGGCCTACGCCGAGAACCCGGGCCTGCCAGGCTTCATGGCCGTGCAGCCCAGCAGCACCGCGCCGGCCGCCTTCCTCCTCGACATCAACGAATGGCTCCGCCAGTACGACATCCGCATCCGCTGACCGGACCCGGCGCCGGTGAAGTCGCCCGCCGCGGCGGCGCCTAGCGGGCGCGGGTGGACTGGCGGACGACGAGGCTGGTGGCGAGCGTGAGGTGGGTGGTCTCGGGGGGCTGTCCGTTGATGAGCTGGATGAGCAGGTGGATGGACTGCTCGCCCATCTGGCGGATGGGCTGGGCGACTGTGGTCAGCGGCGGGGTGCACAGCGCCGATTCGGGGATGTTGTCGAAGCCGACGACGGACAGGTCGCCGGGCACGGTCAGGCCGAGCTGGGTGGCGGCGTCGATGGTGGCGATGGCCGAGACGTCGTTGGCGGCGAAGATGGCGGTGGGCGGCCGCGGGCTGGTGAGCAGCTCGCGGGCCTGCTCGGTGGAGATGCGGGGGTCGTAGGCGCCGACGCGGATGAGGTCCTCGCAGAGGGGGACGCCGGCTTGCGCGAGCGCCTGGCGATAGCCCTGCTCGCGGAGCTGGGCGGACTGCAGGTCGGGCCGTCCGGTCAGCATGGCGATCCGGCGGTGGCCGAGCTCGAGCAGGTGCGTGGTGGCGAGCTGGCCGCCGCGCAGGTTGTCGGAGTCGATGGTCGGCAGCCCGGACTGGCCGGTGTGCGGGTCGATGGCGACGACGGGGGTGCCGTAGTTGACGTCGACCACGGTGGGGGTGACCAGGATGGCGCCGTCGATGAGGGTGCCGCTGAGCCGGGAGAGATAACGGCGCTCCCAGCCCACGTGGTCGCCGGCGTGGCCGCCCGCGGAGTAGATGACCAGCTCGAAGTCGGAGTCGCGGATGGCGTCCGCGGCGCCCTTGAGCAGCTCGGCGCTGAACGGCTCGAGATCGGCGACGAGTATCCCGATCACGTTGGTGCGGTGGTTACGCAGGCTCTGCGCGACGAGGCTGGCCTCATACCCCAGGTCGTCAATGACGGCCTGGACGCGCGCGGAGGTACCGGCCGCCACGCCATAGCGATGGTTGATGACCTTTGAGACCGTTGCGACGGAGACGCCCGCCTGGGCGGCGACGTCGCGGATGGTGATACGCGAGCTTGGCTCCACTCGGGCGACAGTAGCAGTATTAAAACGTTATCGACAACGATTGACATGGCGGAAATGCCGCGCAACACTCGGCGGCAAGCCCGGCTGGCCTGGCTTGGAGCTCTTCGGCCTATGTCGTCAGGAGATGACCCAACATGCGCAGCATCCGAAAGTCCGCCGCTATCGCCATGGCGGCGACAGCGGCTGTCACCCTCGCCGCCTGCGGCGGTAGTAGCGGCGGTGCCGCTAGCTCAGCGAAAAACACCCACGTCACTCTCACGTGGTGGACCAACGCCACGACAGGAGACCTGAAGACCGTCTGGGCGCAGGCGGCCACTGCCTTCCACGCCGCGCACCCCAACGTGACGATCCAGGTTGACCCGATCCAGAACGAGGCCTTCACCACCAAGGTGCCGGCCGCGCTGGCCTCCAACAATCCCCCGGACATCTACCAGCAGTGGGGTGGCGGCCAGGAGGCCAGCCAGGTCCCGTCGGGCAAGGTCACCGACCTCACCAAGCTCACCTCGAGCTGGATCGGCTCGGTCGGGTCCGCGGCCCAGGCCTGGCAGGTGAACGGCAAGCAGTACGGCGTGCCCTACGACCTGCACACGGTGGGCTTGTGGTACCGCAAGGACCTGTTCGCCAGGGCCGGCATCGCCAGCCCGCCGACGACCATGACCCAGCTCACCGCCGACATCAGCAAGCTGAAGGCGGCCAGGATCGTGCCCATCGCCATCGGCAGCAAGGACAAGTGGCCGGACGCGTTCTGGTGGGAGTACTTCGCCGTCCGCCAGTGCTCGACCGCCACGCTCCAGGCGGCCATGAAGGCGGTCGACCTGTCCGCCCCGTGCTTCCTGCAGGCGGGTAACGAGATGAGGGCCTTCATGCGCACGGCCCCGTTCCAGACGGGCTTCCTGGGCACGGCGGCCCAGGTGGGCGCCGGCAGCTCGGCCGGCATGGTCGCCAACGGCAAGGCCGCGATGGAACTGCAGGGCGACTGGGACCCCGGAGTCATGTCCGCCCTCACCACGGACAAGAGCCTCAACTCCCAGCTCGGCTGGTTCCCGTTCCCGGCCGTCAGCGGCGGCGCGGGTGACCCCACCACCACCCTGGGCGGCGGCGACGGCTTCTCCTGCACCACCGGCGCGGCCGAGCCGGCCTGCGCTCAGTTCCTGCAGTACATCGACAGCACCGAGGTGCAGACCAAGGTGGTGGGCGCCAACGTGGGCCTGCCGGCGAACCCGGCCGCGGCCACGGCGCTGACCCTCCCGGCGCTGAAGCAGATCCTGCAGGTCAGCCATGCGGCTCCCTATATCCAGACCTACTTCGACATCGCCTTCCCGACCAGCGTCGGCCAGGCTCTCGACGCAGCGATCGCGAACTTCTTCGCCGGTCAGGGCACACCGCAGTCCATCATCACGGCGGTGAGCCAGGCCAAAGCGAGCCTGTGAGCAAGCAGGACACGACGGTCCGCCGCCCGCGGAGACTGGCTCTGGCGGCCAGCCTCCGCGGCGGCTGCCCCATGTGAGCGTGCGATGACGCGACGCTCGGGATCGTGAGGAGCTTCTGATGCCCGTCGCAGGCGGCGAAGACATCGACATTCACCTTCGGCAGCTGACCGCCGACCAGATCAGCACCCCCGCGGGCAAGTCGCGGCCCCGGCTGCGCCGAAAACTTGAGCTGACGCTGTTCCTGAGCCCGGCGCTGCTGCTGTTCGCCGGGTTCGTGCTGCTGCCGATCGGCTTCGCCGCCTACTACGGCCTGTACCGCTGGACCGGCTTCGGGCCGCTCGGGAACTTCGCGGGCCTGTACAACTACCGGCTCGTGCTGTCGGATCCGGTCTTCCGGGAGGCGCTCTGGCACAACGTGATCATCGTGATCGCGTCGATCGTCATCCAGCTTCCGCTGGGCCTCGGGATGGCCCTGCTGCTGAACCGCCGGTTCCGCGGGCGGTCGCTCCTGCGCATGCTGGCATTCGCGCCGTTCGTGCTGCCCTACGCGACGACGGCCGTCATGTGGCTGCTGCTGCTCCAGCCCGCCGGGTTCGTGGATCAGGTCATGAAGCTGGTCGGACTCGGCGGCCTCGTTCAGCTCTGGCTGGCCAACCTGCACCTCGTGATCTACACGATGATCGTGGTGCTCACCTGGCAGTTCTTCGGCTTCGCGATGATCTTGATGCTGGCCGGCCTGCAGGGCATTCCCGCCGAGCTGCGCGAGGCCGCGGCCCTGGACGGGGCGTCGGCGTGGCGGACGACCTGGCGCATCACGCTGCCGCTGCTCGGCCCGACGATCAGGATCTGGATGTTCCTGTCGATCGTCGGCTCGCTGCAGGTGTTCGACCAGGTGTGGATCATGACCGGCGGCGGGCCGGCCAACGCGTCGAACACGATGGCGACGTACCTGATCTTCCGCGGTTTCCAGAGCTACGAGTTCGGCTACGGCAGCGCGGTCGCCGTCATCATGTTCGCCATCTGCTTCATCTTCGCGCTGCTGTACCAGCGCTTCGTGCTGCGCCGCGACACCCGCGGCGCCCTGACCCGCGTTGTGGGGTGAAGTCAGTGTCCGCGATCTCGCAAACGGGCCCGGCCCGGCCCGGGTCGGCCGCGCGGCCGCGCCGGCTCAGGCTGTCGGCCGTCACGCCGTTCACCTACCTGGTGGCCGTGGTGCTGGTGGGGGTCACCGTCGTCCCGCTGCTGTTCGTGATCTTGAACGGCTTCCGGAGCAACGCGCAGATTAACTCCTCCGCCACGGCACTGCCGCACCCCTGGGTCTGGCACAACTACTCCGCTATCCTCACCTCGTCGGCCTTCTGGCAGCCACTGAAGAACAGCGCCATCATCGCGCTGATCGCGACCGCGCTGGTGGTCTGGCTCGGCTCGATGGCGGCCTTCGCGCTGTCCCGGTATGCGTTCAAGGGACGCGAGAGCATCTTCATGCTGTTCGCCATCGGGCTGCTGTTCCCGCTCAACGCCGCGTCCCTGCCGCTGTACCTGCTGCTGGGCAAGATCGGCCTGCTCGACAACCTGTTCGGCGTGGCGCTGCCCGAGGCCGCGTTCGGGCTCCCGATCACGATCGTTATCCTGCGGCCGTTCATGCGGGGGATTCCCGCCGAACTGGAGGACGCGGCCGTCGTGGATGGCGCCACGCGCATCCGTTTCTTCTGGAAGATCTTGATCCCGCTGTCCCGGCCCGCGCTGGCCACGGTCGCGGTGCTCGCGTTCGTGCAGAGCTGGAACACCTACCTGCTGCCGCTGCTGGTGTTCACCAGCACCCAGCACTTCACCCTGCCGCTGGCGGTGGCCAACTTCCAGACCCAGTACGCGCAGGACACCGCGAGCATTCTCGCCTTCACGGCGCTGTCGATGGTGCCCGCGCTGGGCTGCTTCGTTTTCGCCCAGCGGCATCTGGTCGGCGGGTTCACGGGCGCGGTCAAGGGCTGACGCAGCTCCTGCTGCCGGCGCGTCCCCAGTCCGCCGGCAGCAGGGTGATCTCCGGGGAGAGCACGCGGTCGTAGCCCACCTCGCGGCGGGGGCCGGTGAGGGTGCGCCTGATCACGTGCCGGATGTCGCCGCTGGAGGCGCCGACGCGCAGCTCGACGTCGCCGGGGTCGACCTGCCGGCGGCCGGCGCGCCCGGTGTACGAGGTCAGGTCGGCGTGCAGGCCGATCACGGCGGTGCGGGTCTGGCCAGGGGCCAGCTCCAGCCGGACGGTGGCGATCAGCTGCTGGACCGGCCGCGCGGTCTCGGCGACGGGGTCGTGCAGGTACACCTGAACGACCTCGGTGGTGGCGATCTCGTGGTCGTTGCTGAGGGTGACCGCGAGCTCCGCGCGACCGTCGGTGGGCCACTGCTCGGGCGAGCGGGGCGTGACGGCGAGCCAGCGGGCCGGGGCGTAGCTCAGGCCGTGGCCGAACGGGTAGACCGGGGTGGGGTCGATGCTGGAAACGTCGCTGCCCTGGCCGAGTGCGGCCGTCAGGTAGGTGCCCGGCTGGGTAGCGCCGGCGGCGGGGAAGCTGAGCGGCAGGCGGCCGGACGGGTTGACGCGGCCGCTCAGGACGTCGGCCAGGGCCGTGGCGCCCTCCTCGCCAGGGAAGAACCCGCAGATCGCGGCGGCGAGGCGGTCGGCCTGCCGGGACAGCTCGTAGGGCCGTCCGGCCAGCAGCACCAGGATGACGGGGGTGCCGGTGTCGAGCAGGGCGTCCAGCAGTTGCTCCTGCCGGCCCGGCAGCCGCAGGTCGGCGGCGTCACAGCCCTCGCCGGAGGTACCCGCGCCGAACATCCCGGCGCGGTCGCCGAGGACGGCGACGCAGACCTCGGCGTCGCGCGCCACTGCCGCCGCGGCGGCGATGCCGGCGTCGCTGCCGCCGAGTACCGGACAGCCCTGGGCGCGGGTGAGGGCGTAGCCGGCCGGGTCGGCGCGCAGCGCGTCCAGCACGGTCGGCACGTCGACGCCGACGGGGAGGGCGGGGTAGTGAACGCCGACGTGGGCGGGGAAGGAGTAGCAGCCGACCATGGCGCCGGCCTCGTCCGCGCGCGGGCCCACGACCGCGACGCGCTGGCCGGGGCGCAGCGGCAGGATGCCGTCATTGCGCAGCAGCACGACCGACCGCCGGGCGAGTTCTCCCGCCAGCGCTCGTGACTCAGCGTCGTCGAGGTCCAGCGGCTCGTCGTCGGGAGCGGGCTGTTCCGGCGCCCAGCCGGGGTCCAGCAGGCCGAGCTCGCACTTCTGGGTCAGGACCCGGGCGGCGGCGCGGTCGATCAGGGCCTCGTCGATGCTGCCGGCCGCCACGGCGGCGAGCAGCGGATCGCCGTAGCAGTCCACGGTCGGCAGCTCGACGTCGACGCCGGCCTGCAGGGCCAGGCCCGCAGCCTCGCCGCGGGTGCCGGCCACCGCGTGCAGCCGGTGCAGGAACGACACCGCGAAGTAATCCGAGACGATCGTGCCGGTGAACTCGCAGCCGCCCCGCAGAATCCCGGTCAGCAGGGCGTGGTCGGCCGTGGTCGGCACGCCGTCCAGGTCGGTGTAGGACGGCATCACCGACCGCGCGCCCGCGCGCAGCGCCATCTCGAACGGCGGCAGCAGCACGTCGGCCACCTCTCGCGGCCCGGCCGAGACCGGCGCCAGGTTCCGCCCGGCCCGGGAGGCGGAGTAGCCCACGAAATGCTTCAGCGTCGAGACCACGCCCGCCGACTCCAGCCCGCGCACGTAGGCGCTGCCGATCAGCCCGACCAGGTGCGGGTCCTCGCCGATGGTCTCCTCCACCCGCCCCCACCGCAGGTCCCTGGCGACATCCAGCACCGGCGCCAGGCCCTGGTGCACCCCGAGCCGCCGCATCGTGGCGCCGATCCGCGCGGCCATTCGCTCGACGAGGCCCGGATCGAAGCTGGCCCCCCAGCACAGCGGCGACGGGTAGACAGTGGCCTGCCAGGCCAGCAGCCCGGTCAGGCATTCCTCGTGCACCATCGCCGGGATGCCCAGCCGTCCGGCGGTCATGATCTCCCGCTGGGCGCGCGCCAGGGCCCTGGCCCCGTCGGCCGGGTGCACCGGGGCGGTGCCGAACGGGCGGGTCAGCTGGCCGACGCCGTCGGCGATCAGCGCGTCCCAGTCCGGGGCCGGGGCGGCGTCGTGCTGGTGCGGCGCCATGTCGCCGCCGGCGTCGTCGATGCCGATCCAGATCCCGTACAGCTGGGCGGCCTTCTCCCGGATGGTCATCCGGGAGAGCAGGTCGCTCACCCGCTCGGCCGGCGTCGCCGCCGGGTCGCGCCAGGTCTGCGCGGAAACTCTGCTCTCGATTGTCACGTAGGTCCGTTCGTCACTGGGGACAGGCCTCCACCGGGCGAGGATATCGCTATATAACGTTATCGACAACGTTTGACATGAGCGTGAGCGGGCGTCACGCTAAGGCGCCGGCCTGGAAGAAGGGAAGGTGCCGCCAAGGACGTGCGGGCCGCGTCTCGGGCAGCGCGGTGGCCGGGCGGCGCTCTTGACCGGGCCGCCCGGCCCGTTATCGATAAGGGTTAAGTCAGGCCGGGGCGGGCAGGCCCGCCAGCGCCTCCTCGATGGCCGTGTCGCTCAGCGCGAGGTCCCTGATCTCGCCCGACCGGTAGCTCGCGTAGGCCGGCAGGTCGAGCAGGCCGTGGCCGCACAGCGCGGTCAGGATCACCTTCTCCTCGCCGGTCTCCTTG
>DATKRH010000097.1:0-37041 GCA_035532295.1 Streptosporangiaceae bacterium | reverse complement strand
GGGCCGGCGGAGCCGGGCTAGAACGGCTGGTCGCCGACGTCCGCCTGGCCGTTGGCCACCAGCCATCGCAGCGCCTCGCGCAGGGCATCGAGTGTGGCGAACCGCGGCGCGTAGCCGAGCACATCCCGGCCGCGCGCGATGCTGGCGGTGATGCCGCGAAAGGTGTGGTCGCGGGTGGCGGCGGCGTGCTCGGGGGCGACGCGGCGGTCAAACTCCGCCCAGTCGACGAAGTCGAGCACCGGCTCGCGGCCGAACCACCGCGCGACGCCGTCCGCAAGGCCGCGCAGCGTCATGGCCTGCTCGGCGACCACGTGGAAGCTGGCGCCGATAGCGGCCGGCCGGGACAGCGCCAGCTCGAACGCCTGCGCCACGTCGTCGGCGTGCACGTGATGAAGGACGCCCATCCCGTTATCGGGCAGCGCGAGCGGCCGGCCGGTCGCCAGGCTCGTCCAGACGCCGGGATCCAGGTTGCCCGCCGGCGTGATGACCGGCCAGCCCGGCCCGCTGATGTGGCCGGGGTGCAGCACGATGGCGGGAACGCCGCCGGCCATCGTCTCGCGGCGCAACAGCGCCTCGATCTCCGCCTTGCCCGTGCCGTACTCGCCGTAGGCGGTGCGCGGCTCATCCTCGGTGACCGGCACCCGCAGCGCGGGGCCGTGCACCCAGATCGTCCCGCAGTGCACCAGTAGCGGGCGAGACGGGCGGAGTGCGTCGACAAGCTGCCGCGCCGAGGCCGCGGTGAAGCAGACCAGGTCGATCACCACATCCGGGTCCAGCGCGGCGACCCGGGCGCCGAAGCTGCCGTCGGCATCCTCCGCCTCGCGGTCGGCCGTGACGCGCGTGACCGCGCTCCACTCCGGGCTGGGCTGATAGGGCTCCCTGGTGCCGCGGCTGATCGCCACGACCTCGTGCCCGGCACGCACGAGCCGCGGGATCAGGTAGGTGCCGATGTGGCCGGTGGCTCCGATAACGACGACGCGGCTCATGCGAAGGACCTTTCGGCGAGACGGCAGGCTAGGCAATCCTGGCACGGGCGCGACCGCCCGGCAGCGGTGACTCAGCGCAGGACCCGCTCCCGGCGCGGCTCGGCCGCTGCCACGGGGGCCGGCGGCTGCGCCCGCCAGACCCACTTCTTGTAGGCCCCGTAGCGGAACAGGGTGGCCAGCCCGATGCCGATGGCCAGGAAGATGTTGTAGGCGATCCTGCCGTGCAGGCCCAGCAGGTAGGTGCTGAACCCGAGGCACGCGAGCTGGATCGCCAGCCCGATGCCGTTCAGCACGAAGAACAGGATGCCCTCGCGGCTCACGCTGGAGCGCTGGCGGTCCCGGAATGTCCAGTAACGGTTGCCCGCGTAGGAGACGATCGTGGCCACCACGGTCGCGATCACGTTCGAGAGGAGCGGACCGACGCCAGCCCGGAAGTACAGCTCGTTGGTGCCGATATCGGCGACTAGGACGGCAAGTCCGCCGACCATGCCGAACCTAGCCAGCTCGGCGATCAGCTGCCGGGATCTGCCGTAGAGCAGGCTGGCAAGTCCCACCTGCCTCACCAGGCTCGTCGGGCGCCGGTGAGCTGACGACCGGCGGGCCGGCCTGGCGGGCGTCACGACCCCGGCCGCCCCCTTCCTGTGCGAGCTCACGGGGCCGAGAGTAGTGCGCTAACTCGCTCACGCGGGGCGAATGGCACACCTCGCCGGTTATCGGGCACCCCGGTACAGCAGGTAGGTGACGGCGGCGGCTATGCCCGAGCGGTCGCGCGCGAGCCGCGACTGGACCGGCGGCAGCGACACGATCAGCCGGTGGACCGCCCAGCGCAGTTCGCGGCCGGCCGGTGACCGGGACATGCGCGCACAGTCATAGAGCACCAATCGGCGCGTACCATCTCGAAAGGGGACGACCAGGGATTGTGGACGCCCGGAAACGGAATGGACGCTGCATCTCGGACGAAACTACGTATTCCGTCACATCCGCTGACATAGTCTGCGCGGTCCTGGCTGCCATCGGCGATGGTGACGATGACGCCCGTGTCGTCCTGTTCTATGCTCCGCGCGTGCACGCAAGGGCGAGTTCTGCCGCTAGGATCAGCCCGGTCGGCCCCGCTCCGACGATCGTGACGCCGTCTGAGGGGCCAGCCGAGGGAACTGTCGGCACGCGTCCTCCCGATCGTCGGCGGGTCTTCCGGGTCGGATCTCACGTCGTCCGAGTCCAGCCGAGAGGTCCTCTCGCTCAACTTGCACGAAGCTGATCCATAATAAGAAGAACAGACCCTGACCGCTGTGCCGAAAGGAGCGCTCGGGTTGGCACCAACGGCGACTGCCGAGATCTCCGCGCTCTTGGGAAATACCTCGGCGCGGACGCTCATGCTCGGCATCGATAAAACGGGCAGAATCCGTCAGCACGACCGGGCAGCGGCAGATGTTCTCTGTGATGAGCCATCCGCCCTGCTCGGTACTGACCTGGGCAGCCTGCTGGCCGGGCCGGAGGCGCACGCGATTACCCTGCAGGGCCTCATCGACGGCGCATGCTCGGGTCGTGAGGGAACGACCGTCCTGACGGTGCGGACCGCCCGCGGGACCAACGCCGACGGCGTCGTCACCGTGCAGCCGGTCCGCTCGGCCGATCCCGAGCTGGTCGCGCAGGTCATCCTGCGCATTCCGCCCCCGCTTGAAGAGCGGTTCCTCGATCCGGCGGTGATGCGGCACGCGATGCTCGACGGCGCGCTGCGGCGGATCGGCGGCGAGCTCGACATGGACCAGATGGCGCCCGAGCTGATCAACATCGTGGTCCCGCACTTCTGCAACGCAGCCGGCCTGCTCATCCGCGAGAGCCTGATCGGAGACGAGGACCTGCCGCCGGCCGACACTCCGGACGCGTCGCCGCTAGTTCGCCGCCTGGCGGTGGCGCATGACAACGACGACGGCAGATGGGACGCGACGTTCCCGACCGGCGAGATCCTCCGGTACCCGCCGAATACGCCCTATACCAAGTGCATGGCCACCGGCCTGCCGATCTCCGAAATGCTCGTGAGCGAGACCGCCGACCAGATCGCGGAGAGCTGGACCCGCCAGCCGGTCGCCGACCTGCTTACCTCCAATTCCATACTGATCCTGCCGCTCATTGCCCGCAGCACGATGCTCGGCTTCTTTGTCTGCACCCGGGCGTCTGGCTACCGGCGCTTCGACGCTTACGACACCGAACTGGGGATGGAATTCGCCTCCCGCGCGGCGACGTTCATGGACAACGCGCAGCGCTACAGCCGGGAGCGGGCGACCGCGCTGACCCTGCAGCGCAGCATGCTGCCGACCGGCCTGTCCGCGCCCTCGTCGGTCGAGGTGCGCCATCGCTACCTGCCCGGCAGCAAGCTGATCGAGATCGGCGGTGACTGGTACGAGTCGATCGCGCTGCCCGGCGGCCGGGTCGCGCTGGTCGTCGGCGATGTGGCCGGGCACGGAGTGCGCGCGGCGGTCACCATGGGACGGCTGCGCACCGCCATCCATACCCTGGCCATGCTCGAGCTGCCGCCGGCGGAGACCCTGCAGCATCTCAACGAGCTCATGCAGGAACTCGGCGTGCGCGAGCCGCACTTTGCCACCTGCGTCTATGCCATCTTCGACGCCGTCAGCGGCACGTGCGAGCTGGCCTCCGCCGGTCACCTGCCGCCGCTGCTGGTTCGCCCGGACGGCACCAACGAGCTGCTCGACATCTCCCCCGCACCGCCGCTCGGCGTCGGCTCCGGCCCCATCCAGAGCCGGGTCCTCGACATCGACGACGGCAGCCTGCTCGTGCTGTATACCGACGGGCTCGTCGAGCGGCGCACCGAGGACATCGACGTCGGCCTGGCCAAGCTGCGGGCCATCTTCGGTCCCGGCTCCACCGACCAGCCGCTCGAGGACCTGTGCAAGGCCACCCTGGCGGGCGTGTACGACGATCAGCAGCGTGATGACATCGCGCTGCTGATCGCCCGGCTGCGCCGGATACCCGAAGACAACTTCGTGAGCTGGAAGCTCCCCGCGGAACTGACGTCGGCGCACCGGGCCAGGACGCTGATCCGCCGGCCGCTCAAGCGGTGGGGGCTCGGGGAGCTCATCCCGAGTGCCGAGCTGCTCGTCTCCGAACTGGTCACCAACGCGGTCCGGTACGCGCAGGGACAGATCGGGCTGCGGCTCGTCCTGGAGGGCGGCCTGGTCATCGAGGTGCTCGATGACTCCGCGGCACTGCCCCGGCTGCGGCACCCGGATGACCAGGACGAGCGGGGCCGCGGGCTCCAGGTGGTCAGCCAGATTGCCCAGCGCTGGGGGGCCCGGCGCGCGGTCTCGGGCAAGGTCGTCTGGTGCGAGCTGCCGCTGCCGCATTCCTGACCGGGCCCGCCAGTTAGCCGGGCCCGCCAGTTAGCCCGGCGGGCTGGCCGGTGGCGGCGCGCCGCGTGTCCTGGCGGATGGAAAGCTTGCCGTTCTGCATGATGCCCACGCGCTGCGCGCGGCGCGCGACGGTGCTGTCGTGCGTGACCAGGACCATTGTGAGCCCGCGTTCCTTCCAGAGGCGCTCCAGCAGGGCGATGATCTCGTCCCTGGTGTCCTCGTCCAGGTTCCCCGTCGGCTCGTCGGCCAGCAGCACCTTGGGCTGCTTGACCAGGGCCCTGGCGATGGCCACGCGCTGCTGCTGGCCGCCGGACAGCTCGGCGGGCAGGTGCCGCAGGCGCTCGCCGAGGCCGAGTTCCTGCAGGGCGGTCTGCGCTCGGCGGCGGCGCTCGGCGGCCCCGACCTTCTCCGGCACTAGCGCGACCTCGACGTTTTCCTGGGCGCTTAGCGTCGGTATCAGGTTGAACGTCTGGAAGATGAAGCCGATGGACTCGGCGCGGACCTTCGTGACCTGACTCTCGCGCAGCTGCGCCAGGTCCGCGCCGTCCAGTTCGATCGACCCGGAGGTCGGCCGGTCCAGCCCGCCGAGCATCTGCAGGAGCGTGGTCTTGCCGTGCCCGGTCGGGCCCTGGATGGCCAGCCACTCTCCATTGTCGATCTGGAGATCGACGCCCGCGAGGGCCGCGACGGTGCCGCGTCCCTTCTGGTAGTTCTTGGTCACACCCGTCAGCTTGTACATGGTCTGTCTCCCTGGAAGTTTGGCGAGTCGAACGGCGGGATCGGCGGGATCGGCGGGCGGCCGGGGACCAGTGCGGGGGTCACTCGACCCTGGCCAGCGCCGCGGCCGGGCGCAGCCGCGCCGCGCGCCATCCGCCGAACGCACCAGCGATCAGGCCGCCGGCGATCGCCAGCAGGACCGCGGCCACGATGATCTCGGCGGTCACCGGGGCGGTGAGGTGAACCGTCACGTTGTTCGCGGCGCTGCTGGCCGCCCGGCCGAATCGGCCGGCGAAGCCGCCACCGCCGCCGCCGCCGCCAAACCCGCCACCGCCGCCGCCGCCAAACCCGCCACCGCCACCGCCACCGCCGCCAAAGGTCCGCGCGCCGCCGGGGGTCGCGCTGCCGGTGGTCTGGCCGACCGACGCGGTCAGCGTCGGGGAGAAGTGGCCGACCAGTGCCGCGCCGAGGAAGCCGAGGCCCACGCCCACGACGCCACCGATAATGCCGATGACCATCGCCTCGCCTACGACCTGACCGATGACCCGGCGGCTCCGCCAGCCCAGGGCCTTGAGCGTGCCGAACTCCCGGACGCGGCGGGAGACCGCCGACATCGTCAGCAGGCTCGCCAGCAGGAAGGCGGCGATCAGCACGGCTATCGCCAGCCACCTGCCGAGGTTGTTGGCCAGGCTCGACGTGCTGGACAGGGAGCCGGTGAGCTCCTTGGCCAGGTCGCTGGAGTTGGTGACCGTGGCCTTGGGCACGGCCCTCGAGATCTCCCCGGACACGCCGCTGATGTCGGCCGCGCTGCTAGCCGCCACGTAGATGGTGTTCACGTCGTTCTTCAGGCCGGCCAGGGCCTGCGCGCGCGCCAGCGGGATGTACACATCCGATGAGGTGGACCCGGCCGGAACGCTGACGATCCCCACGACCTTGAAACTCGTCTTGGCGATCGTGATGGCGGAGCCGGGCGTGAGCTTGTTCTGCGTCGCGTAGTTGGAGTCCAGCACCGCGACGTTAGCGCTGGCGTCGGCCGCGGTAAAGGTCCGGCCGGCGGAGAGCCTGCCGGAGCTGAGCGGTCCGAGCACCCCCTGCCCGATGTTGACGCCGCCGACAGAGAACGAGGTCGGAGTGAGGGACCCGCGAAAACCGCCTCCGCCGCCGCCGCCGCCGAAGCCGCCGCCGGAGTTAATGGCCGGGATCTTTCCCGTGATCTTGGTGTCGGTCAGGGTCAGGCCGCCCGAGGCCGCGGCGACATTGCGCAGCCGGGATACCGCCGTGACGGCCGAGTTGCTGATGGCTCCGAGGCCGACGTTACTCAGGGTATCGATGTCGATCTTCGTTCCAGCGGCCGGGCGGGTCCGCGTGCCGGTCGACCCGCGGAAGCCGAACGCGCCGGGGGCGCCGGAGCCAGCGGCCGGGGCCTTCGTGACCGTGATGTCGGTGCCGACGCCGTAAAGCGAGTGCAGGACCTCACCCTGGGCGTTCTTCACGCCCGCGGACAGCGCGGTCACCGTGATCACCAGGCCGATGCCGACCGCCAGTCCGGCCCCGATCAGGCTGGCCTGACGCGCCCGCCGACGCAGTTCACGCCGCAGATAAGTGAGAAACATGCACGCTCCTTCAGAGCCTGGCCAGGCCGGGCTTCCCGCGGCACCGGGGGCCGGCGCCGGGCGCAGCCACCTGCGCCGGTACAGATGATGGCGGCGCGATCTGAACGCATGCTGTAAGGCATCTTCAGACTTGCCGGGTCTGGCCGACGCCCGCGCCGCAGGATCGAGCCCGCGGCGACGGAGATCTAGTGCCCGGGCCTGGCGTGGTGGCGCAGGACGAGTTGCCTGTCACCGTGGCTCGTGGCGGTGGCCGCCTCGCCCCTCGCGCGCATCGCCGCCGCGAACGCTGGCGTGCCCTTGCGCACGTACAGGCGCAGCCAGACGTCTGAGGTATGCCAGATCCAGATCAGGTGATAATGCAGGCCCTTCAGCAGCGCCCCGGCCGGCGCGGAGGCGTCGATCTCCACGATCCAGAGCCGGGACGCGTGGGCGAGCCTGTCATGCAGGACCGCCGCGGACACGTTGGTGCCACCCAGCGTCCCCGACGGGATCGGCCCCCGCGCCTGCTCGATGTTGGGCAGCCCGGCCAGCCCGTACGGGTAGGCGGCACCGAAGCTCTCGGCGTTGTTGTTGGTGTAGAGCACCACGTCGCCCGGCTTGCCGGTGGCGGCGACCAGCGCGTCGGCCTGGCGGATGTTGTCGCCGTGGCCGCCGGGCAAGCGGAAGAAGACCTGGGAGTTGAGGCCGAGGATGGCCACCAGGACCACGGCCGCGCTGCCGCCGATCCGGCCGAGGGCCGCCAGCCCTGCCCCGCCGAGCAGGGCGGCCGCCGGGACGCAGAACAGGATGTAGCGGAAGTTATACACGGGCGTGATCGCCGAGCCGATGAACAGGATCGCCGGCGGCAGGATCAGCCACGGCAGGCACAGGCCGGGCAGCGTGCTCAGCCAGGAGGGCAGTTGCCGCCGCGGCGCCCGGGCCGAGGTGATCACGATCCCGGCCACGAAGACGGCGACGACGGCCAGGCTCATGATCGGCGGGCCGATCAGCTTGGTGACGCTCGCCAGCCCGGCGTAGCCGGGCGCGGTCAGCCAGCTGAGCTGGCCCCGCTGCATCCAGCCCAGCACGATCAGCGGGCCGCACAAGATCATGGCGGTAGCGGCGGCCGCGATCCAGCGCAGCAGCAGGGCGCGCCGGGACTGGCCCGGCTCCGGGCGCATCATGCGCAGGCCGATGGTCAGCCCGTGCGCCGCGATGAGGAGCAGGCCGAAGATGTTCAGGATGCCGAGCAGCGCCACGCTGATCGCATAGCTGATCCACCAGCGGCGCTGGTGTCCGTGCCAGGAGCCCAGCGCCCGGACCAGGACGTAGCTGGCGATCGTCGCCATCGCGGTGACCATGGCATAGGACCGCGCGTCCTGCCCGTACAGGCTGATGTCGGGGACCACGGCGAACAGCATGCCGGCGGCCAGGCCGGCGCGAGGGGAGACCAGCCGCCGGCCCAGCGCGGCCACGAACCCGGCGGCCACCGCCATCGCGATGGCGGAGGGCAGCCGCAGTGCGAGCTCCCCGGTGCCGAACAGCCGCACTATGACCCACATCACCATGTAGTACGCGCCATGCACCGCATCGACGTTGCCGAGCAGCGCGACCATCTCGCTGAACGGTCGCTTGACCGCGGCTAGCGTCGCCGCCTCATCCCGCCAGTACGAGGGGACGGTGATGCCGATGAGCATGACGCCGAACGTCAGAACCGGGGGCAGGACCCGCATCCAGAGCGGGCCCGGCTGGTGCGGTCGCAGGTCACCGGCCCGGGCACGGGTGCCGACCGCGGTCGTGACGGCAGCGCCGCTCGTCCCGGCTGCCCGGCCAAGAAGCACCGGGCCACGGGGTGAGCTCATTGCCCGAATTCCTCCGGATGTCGCATGTGGTCGCCCGGTCGCCTAGCGTCCGTGGCCGTATATCGCTCAGGGAGCCGACATCGGCCGGCTCCCTGACGTTCAGGATACGGATGACCCCGGACCCGGGACCGAGCTTAGCCGTTAGCCGTTTGATGCACAGCCGTGTGCAGCACAGCCGTGTGCAGCGCAGTCAGATTCCGCGCAGCGCACGGATGGACTCCCGCAATGACCCCATCGTGGCGAGCACCGCGGACGGCTCATACCCGCAGTGTGCCATGCAGTTGGCGCACCTGGGGTCCTTGCCTCTACCGTAGGCGTCCCAGTCGGTCGTCTCGATCAGCTCACGGTAGGTCGGTACGTACCCGTCATCCATCAGATAACACGGCCGCTGCCAGCCCTGGAGCGAGTACAGCGGAATCCCCCAGGCGGTGCACGAGAATTCCTTCTTCCCCTCCAGGAAATCCAGGAATAGCGGCGAGTGGTTCAGCCGCCAGCGCCGCCGGTTCCCGTGGTCGAAGGCCTTGCGGAACAGCTCGCGGGTCTCCGTGACCCCCAGGAAGTGCTCCTGATCCGGCGCCTTCTCGTACGCATATGCGGGCGAGATCATCATCTCGTCCACCTTCAGGTCATCGTTGAGGTAGTTGAGCACGTCGATGACGCTCTGCGCCGTGTCGGTGTTAAAGACGGTGGTATTGGTCGTCACCCGGAAGCCGCGGCGCTTGGCCTCCTTGACCGCCGCGACGGCCTCGTCGAACACCCCCTCCTTGCAGACCGACTCGTCGTGCCGCTCCTTCAGGCCGTCGATGTGCACGGTGAAGGCGAAGTAGGGCGACGGGGTGAACTTGTCGAGCTTCTTGGGGAGCAGCAGCGCGTTCGTGCACAGGAACACGAACTTCTTCCGCTTGACTAGCTCGGCCACGATCTCGTGGATCTGCGGGTGCATCAGCGGCTCGCCGCCGGCGATGGACACCATGGGCGCCCCGCACTCCTCGATCGCGCCGATAGCCTGCTCGACCGGCATCCGCTGCTTCAGCAGGCTGGCCGGCTGCTGGATTTTCCCGCACCCGGCGCACTTCAGGTTGCAGGCGTACAGCGGCTCCAGCTCCACCAGCAGCGGGAACTTATCCTTTCTCGCCAGCCGCTGGCGCATCAGGTAGGTCCCGACGCGCAGGCTCTGGCGCAACGGCATGCTCATGCTTGCCTTACCTCCTTGGGCAGGCCGAACCGGATGGACTCGGTAGCCAGCACGCGCTCGCTCACGTCGACTGGGCCGAGACCGGACAGCGCTGCAACAATCTGACTGACCACCGCAGGCGGGGCCGAGGCTCCCGCCGTGATCCCGACCGTCGACGCCCCCGTCAGCCAGTCGAGCTCGATATCCCCCGTGCCATCAATCAAGTACGCCGGTGTACCTGCCCGCTGCGCCGTCTCCACCAAACGCCGGGAGTTGGACGAATTAGCCGAGCCAGCGACAAGTACGACGTCCGACTCGGCGGCGATGGCGCGCACCGACAGCTGCCGGTTGGTCGTCGCGTAGCAGATATCGTCGCTGCCCGGGCCGCGGGCCGCGGGGAACCGCTCCAGCAGCGCGCCGACGATGACCCCCGCCTCATCGGCCGCCAGCGTCGTCTGCATCACGTAGGCGACCTTCGCCGGGTCCGCGGGCTGCAGCCGGGCGACGTCCTCGACAGTCTGCACCAGCGTCATCGCCTCGGGCGCCTCGCCGAGGGTCCCGTCCACCTCCTCGTGGCCGGCGTGGCCGATCAGGACCACCAGGTAACCGTCGCTGGCGAACCGGCGCGCCTCGGCATGCACCTTGGCCACCAGCGGGCAGGTCGCGTCGACGGTCTGCAGGCTGCGCCGGCCGGCCTCGCTGCGGACCGCCGGCGACACCCCGTGCGCGGAGAACACGACGGTAGCGCCGTCAGGAACCTCGCTGAGCTCGTCAACGAAGATCGCGCCACGCTGCTCCAGACTGGATACGACGTGCGTATTGTGCACAATCTGCTTGCGCACGTAGACGGGCGCGCCCGTACCCGTGCCGTCCAGCGCCCGTTCCACGATCTCGATGGCTCGCTCCACGCCGGCGCAGAATGACCGCGGGCCGGCCAGCAGCACCTGCCGCGATCCGGCCGCGGCGGCCCACCTGGCCAGGACGGGCCCGGCCAGTCGCAGCGACCGCAGCGCCGCGAGGCCGCCGGTCACGGTGGCCGGGCGCAGCAGCGAGCGCTGCGGGGTGTCGGACACCGCGCGCACCACGATGGCGGGCCGCCCGACGGCGCCGGCCAGCAGGTAGGACGACTCCATATCGACGGCTATGGCCCCGCGCACGGTCGCGCGATCCCGTTCCCCGGCGTCGAACAGGCCGGCCACGGTGGCGATCTGGCCCTCGTGCACCCGCAGGCCCGCCCGGCGCAGTTCGCCGGCCACCAGCGGGGCCGACGGACAGCGGAAGCTGATGCCGGGGCCGGTGACCTCCGTCGCGACGATCAGGTCACCCGGCTCCAGGCCGGGGGCCAGGGCCCCGCAGGTACCCGTGACGGCCACCAGTCCGGCGTCGTCGCCGCGCAGCTTCTCGGCCTGCGCCCGCGACCGCCGGGCGCCGAAGCCGGTGCGCAGGACCACGCCGTCGCCGTCCAGGCCGCGCCGGACGGCGCGCGCCTCCAGTCGGAGCGGCGCGCAGACCGCTAGCCGGCTCATCCCGCACCGCCCAGGTAGCGGCCGAGCGCGCTCACCGGGAACACCAGCCGGTACAGGTGATAGTTGATGTAGAAGTCGCGCGGGAAGCCCGTGCCGGTGAACTGCGGCTCGTCCCAGGTCCCGTCCGGCCGCTGGGTCTGCGCCAGCCAGCGGACACCGCGGTCGACGCTGTCGTCCGCGCCTCCGGCGGCCAGCAGCGCGAGCAGCGCCCACGCGGTCTGCGATGCCGTGGACTCGCCGCGGCCAGGGGCGCTGCTGTACTGGCTGCCGGGGGACTCGTAGGACCGCAGGTCCTCGCCCCAGCCGCCGTCTGGATTCTGGTGGTCGACGAGCCAGCTCACGGCGCGCCTGATGACCGGCTTGGCCGGCAGCACGCCCGCCGCGATGAGGGCCGGAACCGCGGCGCCCGTGCCGTAGACGTAGTTCGCGCCCCACCGGCCGAACCAGGAGCCGTCGCTTTCCTGGGCTCGCAGCAGCCAGGCGACTCCCCGGCGGACGGGCCGGCTGCCCGCTAGTCCCCGCCGCGAGAGCGCCTCGACGGCATGGGCCGTGACGTCGGCCGATGGCGGATCGATGACCTCGCCAAAGTCGCAGAACGGCAGCTTGGTCACCACCTTGCGGGTGTTGTCGGCGTCGAAGGCCCCCCAGCCGCCGTCACGTGACTGCATGCCGATCAGCCACCGGGTGGACCGCTCGATGGCCTCGCTGAGCCCCGAGTCGGGCGGCAGGCTGGTCCGCTCCAGGGCCAGCAGCACCTCGGCGGTGTCGTCGATGTCCGGGTAAATGTCATTGTTGAACTCGAAGGCCCAGCCGCTCGGCTCCAGGCCCGGCCGCCGGACCTGCCAGTCACCCGGGCCGCGGATCTCCTGCGCCAGCACCCAGCGCCCCGCCCTGACCAGCGCCTGGTGATCGGGCGGCAGGCCGGCGTCGCCCAGCGCGATCATGGCGAGCACGGTGTCCCAGACCGGGGACTGGCAGGCCTCGATCCGCCGGACCGGGCCCTCGGGGGTCTCCGCCCAGACCGTGAACGAGTCGAGCCCGGCCAGGCCGCGCTCGATCACCGGATGGCTAAGGCCGTAACCGAGCAGGTGGAGCGCGATGAGCGAATACACCCACGGCGGCTGGATCCCGCCCCAGCAGCCGTCCTTCTCCTGCCGGGCGATAATCCAGTCGGCGCACCGGCGGATGGCGGCGGCCCGGACGCCGCGCAGCGGAGCGGCCCGCAGGCCGTGCCGATGGTAGACGTGCAGCGCGCGGTCCAGTTCGCCGAACACGCGCGCCCAGATCGCGTCGGTACGCTGAGCCGGGGAGACGACCCCCCTGCCGTCCCCGTCGGCCGGGACCCGCGGGACCCGCAGTTCGCTGAGCCCGAAGGGCAGCGAGCGGACCGGCCGCAACGACCCGACGACGGTGAGCGGGACGATCGTCTGGCGCGCCCAGCAGGCCCAGTCGCTGACGTTCAGCGGGAACCAGCTAGGCAGGTAGATAAGCTCTGGCGGCATCACCGGCAGGTCGTCCCAGGACCACTCGCCGAACAGGGCCAGCCAGATCCGCGTGAAGACCCGGGTCGCCGGGATGCCGCCGGCGGTGCGGATCCAGCCTGCCGCCTGGGCCATGTGGTAGGCGTCCGGCGAATCGCCGGCCAGCCGCAGCGCGACGTAGGCCTCCACGGTCGTGGACAGATCGGGCTTGCCGCCGTAGGAGTTCGACCAGGTGCCGTCCGGCCGCTGCCGCGACCTGATCCAGCGCGCGGTCGCGTCGGTCTGCTCGGCCGTCCTGATGCCGAGGAACTCGCGCAGCAGCAGGTCCTCGGCGTCGATGGTGACGTTGGTCTCCAGTTCGCCCTGCCACCAGCCCTGCTCATCCTGAAGGTCGAGCAGGTGACGTGCGGCCCGGCCCAGCGCCGACCGCGCGGTCGCCGCAGTCTCGCTGCCGACCCCGGTGGCCTGAGTCATCGTCATCGCGTCATCTCCTCATCTGGCTGGCCCAGCCCGGACCTGGCTGGCATCGGCCTGGCCCGCTCAGTTCTGCCGCACCGTGATGAAGTCGGCTATCGCGGCGAACTCCGCGCGCACGTCATCCGGCATCTCCGTCTCCGCGAGGCACTTGGTCGCCGCCGCTAGCTGCGCGTCCGCCTCGCCCTCGGCCCACTCCCGGCCGCCGGCCGCCTCGACGAGACCGGCGGCACGCAGCAGGTCGTCCTCGTCCAGGGCGGCCGGGCTGGCCAGCAGTTCGGCCAGGTCCCGCGCGGCCTGGCTGTCCCGGCTCAGTGCGGCCACGACCGGCAGGGACTTCTTCCGCGCCCGGAGGTCGGCCCGCACCGGCTTGCCGGTGACCTCGGGCGCGCCCCAGATACCGAGCAGGTCATCGGTGAGCTGGAACGCGAGCCCGGCGTGGGCGCCGAATCCGGCCAGGCCCATGGCCAGCTCCGCCGGCGCGCCGACGCCAATGGCGCCGATGCTGCAGGCACAGGCCATCAGCGCGGCGGTCTTGTCCCCCGCCATCTGCAGGCACTCATCCAGCGTCACGTCCTCCCGCCGCTCGAACGCCAGGTCGGCGCCCTGGCCCGCGATCAGCCGGTGCACGGCCGCGGACAGGCAGCGGGCCGCCCAGACCGCCTGCGGCGCGGGATCGGTGAGCAGGATGTCCTGGGCCAGGCACAGCAAGGCATCGCCCGCCAGGATCGCCGCGCCGACGCCGAACACCGTCCAGGCGGTCGGCCGGTGCCGGCGCTCGGTGTCGCCGTCCATGATGTCGTCGTGCAGCAGCGAGAAGTTGTGCACGAACTCGACCGCCGCGGCAGCGGCAACCCCTCGCTCCGGCGGCGCGCCCGCGGCTCGCGCCGACAGCAGGGCCAGGGCCGGCCGCAGTGCCTTGCCGCCCTGCCTGTCGCCGGACGGAGCCCCGTCGGCATCGACGAAGCCCAGGTGGTAGGCCGCGACAATCTGGACATCCGGGCTGAGCCGCTCCAGCCATCCGGCAATCGCCGGGCCAACGAGATCACGGGCGGCGGCGACGCCCGCCGGCATGGTTGTCGTCATGAGGACGCCCTTGCCGCAATTTCGCTATCCTTAATCCGCTCAGTCAGCATCTCCTGGGCTGGCGGCAGCGCCGCCAGCCCCGCGATGATGCGCTCTGCGGCATTTCGTCCGCTACGCACGGCTCCCTCCATCGTGTCCGGCCAACCGGTATCGGTCCATGCGCCAGCCAGCGCGAGGCCGGGCACCGAGGTGGCAGCGCCCGGCCGCAGCCGGCCTGACCCTGGCACCTGGCGGAACGTCGCCCGACGTTCTCTGGTGACGAAAAAGTCCAGCACGCTCGCGTCCGCGGCGGCCGGGAAGAGCTGCTCAAGCGCGGGCAGGAACTGCTCGCGCAGCCGGGCTGCCGGGACATCGACGTAACTATCCGCGGCCGACAACGACACGGCCAGGTACTGCCCGGTTGTCACGCCAGCGGCCCGCGTCTTGTCGAACACCCACTGAACCGGCGATTCCAGCGCCACGGCGAACGGCAGCCTGGTGACCCGGCGGTCGTAGTGCACATGCACGTTGACGATAGGCGACACACCGAGCTCGGCCCATTGCGCACCGACGCTCCGCAGAGCGGCGGGCGCCAGCTTGGTCGCCACCCAGGCCGGCACGGCGAGCACCACGGCGTCGGCGGTCAGCAGGCCGTCAGGGGCCGCCGCCGACGCAGGGCCGGCGGCTGAGCTCGCGGTCTGCGCATTCCCCGGAACGAGCCGCCGGTCGGCGTCATCGCCGGCCGACACCGCCCGGACCCGGAATGCGCCGTCTGGCGCGGGCTCGATCGAGACCGCCTTGACGCCCAGCCGGACATCCGTGCCCAGCCGGGACAGCAGCCGGGCGGCAGCCTTGCCATGCAGGTCACCCAGCGGGATCGAGGAGATGCCGATGTCAGCGGCATCCTTGCGGCCCAGCAGGGCGGTCTTGATCACGGTCGCGGCCAGGCCCGTGCTGGCCTCGTCGCCATCGATATTCAGCGCGGAGATGATGAACAGGTCCCAGAGCCTGCGCCGGGCCCGCTCGCCCTGCCAGCGCGAGCCGAGCCAGTCGCCGAGTCGCTGCTCATCCAGCCGCGGGCTGGCCGGGTCAGCGAAGCGCATGCCGAGGGCCGCCCGCGCCACCTTGAGCCGCTCGACGGGCGTGAGCAGCCCGTACCTGGCCAGCGCCCCGGTCAGGTGCAGCGGCGCGGGCAGGGAGTTGCGCCGGAGCCTGGCCTGCCGGCCGGGCGTCAGGACCGTGACATCGAACCGCTCCTGCATCGACACCGAGCCGGTCATGCCGAGTCGCGCCAGCAGTTCCTGGTAGGCCGTGCAGCAGCGCAGGAACACATGCTGCCCGTTGTCGATGACCAGGTCCCCGCGAGAAAACGAGCAGGTCGCGCCACCCAGCCACGGCCGCGCCTCGAGGAGGGTAACGGCGACGCCGGCCTCCCGCAGCTGGATCGCAGCGCTGATGCCGGCCAGGCCGCCGCCGATGACCACGACATGTCGGCCGGTCACGAAGTTCCCTCCGTAACCGGCCGGGGCGTCAGGCCGACTAGCGACCGCACCGCGACCATGATCTTCTCCTTAGCCGGAAGCGACATCCGCCGCTGCAACACCTCGCCCGGCGTCGCAGAGATGTGATCGAGCAGCCGGAGGTAGATCCCGGCCATCGCGCCGGCCGACGCGGCGCTGCGCCAGTCCAGCATGGGCATGAGCCGCAGGCCAGTGGCGTACCAGTCGCGCGCCCGCTGCGCCTCGAACCGGATAAGCCGTTCGAGGCCCGCGGTGTCGCCTAGCCGCGACTCGCCGGCCCTCAGCGTGCAGCCAAACCGCGCGAGATCATCCGCCGGCAGGTAAACCCGGCCATTGCCGAGGTCCTCGCGTATGTCCCGCAGGATGTTGGTCAGCTGCAAGGCTATGCCCAGAGCGTCCGCGAGCGGCTCGGCGGCAGCCGGATCGGCGGGCCCGAACACGCCCAGCGACAGCCTGCCGATCGAGCCCGCGACGCACCTGCAGTAGTGCTCTAGCTCGTCGAAGGTCCGGTAGGTCGTTCCGCGCACGTCGGCCTCGCAGCCGTCGATCAGCTCGCCGAATGCTGCCACCGGGATCGCGAACCGGCTCGCCGCGTCCGCCAGCGCCAGCAGGACAGGGTCACGCGGCGGCGCGGCCAGGCCGCCGGCCAGCTCGGTCACCTGGGCGCGGGCCTCCTCCAGCGCGGCCAGCTTGTCGTCCGCCGGGAGGCTGCCGTCGCCGATGTCGTCGATCCGGCGGGCGAAGGCATACACCGCCGACAAGGCACGGCGCTTGTCTCCGGGCAGCAGCGCGATGCCGTAGGAGAAGTTGCGCGCCTCCGTCGTGGTCACCTGCTGGCAGTGCTGATAGGCCGCGCGCACGGCCGGCGATGCCGGTGCCACGGCGCTCATCGTCCGGTCACCACCGTACGGGCCAGCTCGGCCGCGAGCCTGCGCTTGGCCGGCACGGCCTGGGCCGCCAGAACGTCGTAGCCGGCGGCCACGATCGAGGCCAGCGCGGCCCGGCCGCCCGCCACGTAGCCGCCGACCGCCAGCCGCGCCATTCCCCGCAGCGTCCCCACCAGCGGCGCGCCATCGTCTAGCAGCCGCCCGGCGCGCTGGGTCTCGAAGGCCATCAGCTCCCGGAGCGGGGCCGCCGCGGTCGTGGCGGCCAGGTCGGCCTCGCTGACCCCGAACCGTTCGAGGTCCTCGGCCGGCAGGTAGATGCGGCCGGCCCGGTAGTCCTCCGCGACGTCCTGCCAGTGCTCGGCGAGCTGCAGCGCCGTGCAGACCCGGTCGGAGAGCTCCGCTCGCGGCTGCGAGAAGACACCGAAGACATACAGCACGATCCGCCCGATCGGGTTGGCGGAGAGCTTGCAGTACCCGGCCAGCTCGTCGAACGTCTGGTACCTGCT
This sequence comes from Streptosporangiaceae bacterium, assembly GCA_035532295.1. Lineage (GTDB taxonomy): Bacteria > Actinomycetota > Actinomycetes > Streptosporangiales > Streptosporangiaceae > DASUBV01. Next base: position 19,880 of record DATKRH010000097.1, on the reverse strand, counting down.
GACAATCTGATCCTGCCGATTAGCAGCGATCAGATCAAGAAAGGGCGCTATCGGCACGCCAAGCTCGCGCACCGTAGGCACCAGCGCGCGAATCACCGGAAGCCGCGGCTGACCTCCATTAAGCCGGGCGAGATCCGCCTCCAGCTCGTCCAGCATGCGCGACCGCTCGGCAGGCGGCGCCTCATCCCCGATATCGTCAGTTATCCGCGCGAAGCCGTAGACAGCCATCAGGTGGCGGCGTCGGCTGGCCGGCAACATGCGCAGGGCAACAGGGAAGTTCTCCCTGGTAGAACGCGTCATCATCGCGTCGCCCCGGGCAGCGTCGTCCTGCCCGGCCCAGAGGAACTCCTCGCTCATTCGCGTACCGTCGCGCGCCACGGCCCCTATTTTTCGCACAGTTTGGTAATGAAGGCAAATAATGACATCGGCGTCAGATGACGTCTGCGTCGTGTTGACGCAGGGAAACTGCCAGACCGCGCTGGGCCGGCGACCGCGTCCATTATGCTGGCTCGGCAGCCGACGTGCACGGCTGCACCGTGATTCTCAAATCCGCCCGCGTCAAATTCATTACTGACGCCCGTGTCATATCTCGTGGGCCGGGGCAGGCCGGCCGGGCGGCGGTCCCGGTCGGCCAGTGCCGCCCGGAGGCAGTCGCCCGCGCATCCCGGCACCGCGCATCCCGGCACCGCGCCTGACCCGACCCCCGGCGCCATTTTTAGCTTTTTTCGGCTATTTATCGCAAAACGCGCATCCCGCGCGAGTTCGTGCATTCCCGGCAGAGGTATCGCGCCAGGAAAGGTTCGCAATAATTCGCACGGTTTCGTCTCGGCGCACATTAATAGGATGTTAAGCTGCGAAATCTTCGCATGACCCACCTGTCACATAGGGATTCCTCACCTACTTCTCACACCGGGGCTACAGCCATGGGGTTGCGTCACAAGTCCATCCGCTTTCGGGTCATCCTGCTCGTCCTGATCCCCCTCGTCTCGCTGATCGGGGTCTACTCTTACGCCACGACGAGCACGATCCGCACCGCGATCGACCTGGTCCGGGCCGGGACTGTCTCGGCCGTGACGGTCACGCCGACCAGCAACCTGATGACGCAACTGGACGCTGAGCGCAGCCTTGCCGTCGCCTACCTCGCGAACCCGACAGCCCAGGGGCTGGCCGAGTTCAACAAGCAGCAGGCCCTGACCAACGTCGCACTCAGGAAGTTCGAGGGCGTCAGCATGTCCGGTCCTATCGCGGCCAACGCGTCGGCGCTGGAGAAGTCGATGGCGGCGACGCTGATCAACGCCACCAAGGGCATGCCCGGCCTGGTCGGCCTGCGCGCCAGCGTCGCGGCCAACGGCATCACCAGGCAGACGGCGGTCAGCGAGTACAGCGCGCTGGTGCACGATGGCTACCGGGTGATCTACCAGGCGATCCAGAAGACGGGGGTCAGCCAGTCGGTCGTCACCACCGCGCTCCAGCAGACCAATATGTACGAGGGTGAGGAACTCCTGCTGGAGGAGAGCGACTTGTACGTCGGCGACGCGACGGCAGGATCGTTCCCCGCGGCTGACCGGGCGCAGTTCGCTCAGCTGGTCGGGCTCCGCCAGTTCCTGATTTCCGAGGCGCGGCCCCAGCTGGACTCGACCTCGCGCGCCCTGTTCGCCCAGTACGTGACCCCGAAGTCCACCGCGGCCCTCAACCAGCTTGAGAACACGATCATCCACACGCCGACCCGGCACAACGTTCCGCCGGTCGCGCTGGGTCCCTGGACCAGCGCCGTCACCGGGTACGCCACCGGGCTGTACACCATGCTGACGAAGGGCACGGCCTCGATCGTGGGGCAGGTCAAGTCCTCCGCGGAAAAGACGCTGATCGGCCTCATCCTGGCCGGCGGCCTCGGCCTGCTGGCGATCATCGCATCGGTGCTGTTCTCGGTGGTCATCGGCCGCGGGCTGCTGCGCCAGCTGCACGAGCTGCGGCAGTCGGCGCTGGAGCTGGCGAACGACCGGCTGCCGGACGTCATGCGGCGGCTCCGGGACGGCCAGACCGTCGATGTCGCCGCAGAGGCGCCGCCGGTCGAGTCCAGCGCGGACGAGATCGATCAGGTGCGGCAGGCGTTCAACATCGTGCAGCGGACCGCCATCGCGGCGGCCGTGGACGAGGCAAACCTGCGCCGCGGCGTCAGTGACGTCTTCCGCAACCTGGCCAGGCGCAGCCAGGTCCTGCTGCACCGTCAGCTGCGGCTGCTGGACGGCATGGAGCGCCGGGCTAATGAGCCGGAGGAGCTTGAGGACCTGTTCCGCATCGACCACCTCACCACCCGCATGCGCAGGCACGCCGAGGGCCTGATCATCTTGTCTGGTGAATCGCCCGGCCGGAGCTGGCGGCAGCCGGTTCCGATGCTGGACGTGCTGCGCGCCGCGGTGGCCGAGGTCGAGGACTACACCAGGATCCGCGTTGAGGTGCGGAGCAAGGCCGCGCTGGCGGGCCCGGCCGTCGCGGACGTCATCCACCTGATCGCCGAGCTCGCCGAGAACGCGACGGTCTTCTCGCCGCCGAACACTCCGGTGCGGATTCAGGGCGATGTCGTGGGCCGCGGCTTCGCCGTCGAGGTCGAGGACCGCGGGCTCGGCATTGCCGAGGACCGGCTGGCTGAGATCAACCGCAATCTGTCCGCCCCGCCCGTGTTTGACCTGTCTGGCAGCGACCGGCTCGGGCTGTTCATCGCCGGGCGCCTGGCCGCCCGGCACGACATCAAGATCACTTTGCGTCCGTCCGCCTTCGGCGGCACCTCAGCCATCGTGATCATTCCGGTGAGCCTGGTGGTCGAGGAGGGCGCCTACGAGCAGGTTCCCTCCATCGGGGCGGAGGGCCGCGGGCTGCCGGTAGGCGGCCGTCACGCCGCGCTGGCCGACGGACGCGAGTCCAACGGCAACGGCGGCGGCACCAACGGCGGCGGCGACCCGCCGGCCGCGGGGTCGGATTCCTTCTGGACGCCGGCGCCGCGGTCGACAGTCACCGCGCTGCCGCCCGCGAGCCTGTCGCAGACGGCTGACCTGGACTCCGGCAGCCTGGACTCCGGCAGCCTGGACTCCCGCGTTACCACGGCGGAGCTGAGCGCGGTGGGCGATGCCGGCGATCTCGGCCTCCCCGTCCGGGTCCGCCAGGCGAGCCTCGCGCCGCAACTGCGCGAGGCGCGAAAGCCAGAAGACAGCCCGCCGGCCCGCGAGCCCCGGCAGGCGTCACCGGAGGCCGCCAGGAACACGATGGCCGCCTTGCAGCGCGGCTGGGAGCTGGGCAGGTCCAGCGACGGCGACCTGACGCCCGGCGTCGCGCCCGGCGCCGGCGCCGCAACCGAGGGCGGCGCCGCAACCGACGGAGCTGGCCAGTAACGAGCAACAGCCGAAGAATCGGCAGGGGAGACCGGACATGAGTCACAGTGGGCAGCTGGACTGGCTCCTTGACGACCTCGTCACGCGTGTCACGCACATCGATAAGGCAGTGATCCTGTCCAGGGACGGCCTGGCGATCGGCTCGTCGGGCGGGCTGACCCGCGAGGACGCGGAGTACCTGTCCGCCGTCGCGGCCGGGTTCCAGAGTCTGGCGAGGGGCGCGGGCCAGCATTTTGGCGGCGGGGCGGTCCGCCAGACCGTTATCGAGATGGAGGCTGCGTTCCTGTTCGTGACGGCAGCGGGCGAGGGCAGCTGCCTGGCGGTCCTGGCGGGCGCGAACGTGGACGCGGGCCTGGTGGCCTACGAGATGACCGTCCTGGTGAAGCGGGTGGGCGAGCACCTGGGCGTCGGCCCCCGGCCGGTCTCGTCGTCCGCCGAGGCAGTGTGATCCCCGGTGTTCCCGCCTGACGACCGTCCCGACGAACAGTGGGTTGACCAGGACGCGGGACCGGTCGTTCGTCCCTACGCACTGACCGGCGGCCGGACGCGGCCGACCGGCGAGACGGTCGACCTGCTGGCGCTCGTCTGCGCCGTGCGCGGCGCGCCGCTGGACCTGTCGCAGCTCGAGCCCGAGCAGCTCATCGTGCTGAGGCGCTGCCGGGTCCCCACGCCGACCGCCGACCTGGCCTCGGACCTGGACCTGCCGCTGGGAGTAATCCGGATCCTGATCTCCGACCTGCGCGAGCGTGGTCTTGTCACTATTCACCGGCCGGCGCCCGTCGGGCTGACCGACCCCAAGATCCTCAAGGATGTCGCGGATGGCCTACGACGGATATGAGCCGGGCCCGCCGGAGGCTGGCATCCCGGTCACGATCAAGATCCTGATCGCCGGCGGATTCGGGGCGGGCAAGACCACGCTGGTCAGCTCGGTGAGCGAGATCCGGCCACTGCGAACCGAGGAGCAGCTGAGCGAGCGGGGCGAGGCCGTCGACTCGCTGGACGGGGTAGAGCAGAAGTCAACGACCACGGTGGCGATGGACTTCGGGCGGATCACGATCCGCGACGACCTTGTCGTCTACCTCTTCGGCACGCCGGGCCAGCAGCGATTCTGGTTCATGTGGGATGAGCTGGCCTACGGCTCACTCGGCGCGGTCGTCATGGCGGATACCCGCCGGCTGGCCGACTGCTTTCCCTCGGTGGACTATTTCGAGCGTCACGACATGCCCTTCGTCGTGGCCGTGAACTGCTTCGACGGCGTCCGGCACTACCCGCTGGAATCGGTACGCAAGGCGCTCGACCTCACGACCGACAGCCCGGTGGTGTTGTGCGACGCGCGACGCCGCGAGTCGTGCCGGGACGTCCTGGTCACGCTCGCCGAGCATGCGCTGCTGCGCAACAGCCGTTCCCCGGAGGTCATGCCGGCGCGATAGCCGCTCACGCCCGCCAGATCAGCACGAGCGCGCAATCGTCTGACGTGGCGCGCCCGGCCTGCATGGTCTGCACGAGCCGCGCCGCCCCGGGCCCGAATCCGCCCGCGATGAGGTGGTCCGCCTCACCCAGCAGGCGGTCGATGCCGGCGTCGATGTCCCGGCCGGGCACCTCCACCAGTCCGTCGGTATAAAGCATCAGGGCATCGCCGGGGCGCAGCGCGCCGCGGTCGGGGACGCTGCGCAGATCGGGGACGACCCCCAGGACGATGCCGCGGGCGCCCGTCAGGCGCCACCGGCCGCTGCCGGCCTTGAAGTGCGCGGCCGGCGGATGACCGGCCGACGAGACGATGTACTCCCCGGTCGCCAGGTCCACGGCGATGTGCACCGCCGTGACGAAGCCCTCCCCCGGGTCGCCGCGGCGCAGATAGGCGTTGCAGGCGGCCAGGAACTCGCCAGGGGGGACCGAGCCGAGCAGGCCGCCGAAGGCCCCGGACAGCAGCAGTGCCCGGGTACCCGCGTCGATGCCCTTCCCGGAGACATCGACGAGCGCGACCTGGAGCGTCTGCCCATCGCAGGCGGACACCAGGAAGTCACCGCCGAACGAGGCACCGCCGGCTGGCCGCAGCACCGAGACCGACTGCCACCCATCGGGCAGGGCGGGCAGTCTGCTCTGCACCCTGATCCGGTCCCGCAACTCGATCAGCATCTGGTCGCCGCGCAGGCCCTGAACGCCGAGCTTCTCCCGCGTCCTGGCCAGGACATCGGCAAACAGCGCCGTTACGACAATGGTGGCGATGATGCCGGGTCCGGGGCGCACCTGCCCGGCCCACCAGTCGTAGGCCAGCATCACCGCCACGAGGCAGAACAGGATCCGCAGCGCCCGGGGCCACAGCAGCAGCGCGCCCGCCAGGATAGGCAGGATCAGCACGCCCGGCGCGAACCACTCCCCCGTCTCCTGGGCGGCAGCCACGCCAATGCCCACGACCGCCAGTGCGAGGACCAGCCCGATCCTGCGGTTCCTGGTGATGAACTGGCGCCGGATCACGCTGCGTGCACGCTGCGCAAGCCCTCGGGCCTCGGACAGGAGCTGCTGGGAGATTCCGACAACCATGATGCCCGGCACTGTACCGTCACCTGCCCGTATCCGGAATCCGCCGCAGGCGGCTAGCGGGTCGCGCGCGCGGGCGCGCACACTGGAACTCGGCGCGGGCAGCGGGCCGGCGAACCGGGAGCGAAATGGCGGCAATGAAGATATCGGTCGACGCGGCGATGCGGGCCAGGGATGTCAGTCGCGGTCCGGACGGGGATGCCGAGCCGGCCGGCCCCCAGGAACCCGGCCCCCAGCAGGCCGACCCCCAGCAGGCCAACCCCAGGAAGGCCAGCCCCCAGCAGGCCGACGCGGGCCCGGCGGAGAGAGCGACGCCGTCGGCACACCACCAGCACCGGAAGCGGTCGCGGCGGCGGGGTCGCTGACTGATCACGGCTGCACCGCCGGCCAGGTACCGGCCGATGCCCGAATTGCTACGAGATATCTAGATGCTCCGTGGCTCCCGACTACTTAACGTTCGTAGCATCTCGGAACTACCGTCCGCTCCGGAGCTGTTGGCGTGCGGAGCCCGATGAAAACCAGGGCCTCTGCCAGGAAAAACATTTGTAAGCCCAGGACGCTACTCCATTTCGTGATACAACGCTCTCCGTAAGTAACCGAGCCTTCAGTTACATTCCGTAGTTGAGGCTCGGACGATCGACCTAAGGGCAGGCGGATGACTTACCAGGCCCCGGACGGGTGGCGGCTGCCGCCTAGTAACCCGCAGCATGCGACCCCAGCTGACGGCTCGGCGCACCTGAGCAGTCGTGCTCACCGCGCCTTGCGGCTCTTCGTCACGGCAGGCGCCTGGGGTGCCGGATTATGCCTCATCATCGGCTCGGTGGCCCTGGTCGCCGAGGCCGCCGGGCCGGCCCCCGCGATGCATGTCACGCAGGCGGCAGGCCACTACCACCTGCCGGCCGGGCAGCTGGATAGCCACAGCGCGAAGGCGCGCCGTCATCCCGTGCCCGGCGGCACGCACGACGTGCTGCGCGCCTTCATCGGTGCCGGGAACCAGACGACCAGCCAGTTCACGGTCGCCGCCCGCAGCCGGTGGGAGCTCCAGTGGTCCTACGCCTGCGCGCCGCACGCGGGCCGCGGCGCCCTGGTGATCAGGGAGGGCAACGCCGGCGGCGGCGGCGTGAGCGTGGCCGCGATGGGCGCGGCGGGGCATGGGAGCACCTGGACGTACTCCAGCGTCGGCACCCATTACCTCGTGGTCATCACCAACTGCGCCTGGGCCATCGAGGTAACGGGGCGCCGCTAAGCTGGCCGCCAGCACGCAGACCTCTCGGTTTCGCGGGCTTCGCCGACGAGGTTCCTCGCGGGCGTCACGGGCAGCTCCCGGTGTCGTGGGCGTGATCCCCGGTCGCGCCGAGATCTGTCGCGTGCCCGGGATGCGGCGCGGCCGCTGCCGGGAGGAGGTCTTCGCGGTGGTCGACCTGCAGGGTGGTATGGGTGATGCCGAATTCCTGCACGAGCATCGCCTCCAGTTCCTGCCGGCGGGCGTGACAGTCGCAGGTCGTATCGACCAGGACGTGGGCGGACAGCGCCGGGAAGCCGCTGGTGACTTCCCACACGTGCAGCTCGTGAACCTCGAGGACCCCGGGGGTGCCGGTGATGCGGGCGTGGATCGCGGCCGGGCTGATGCCCCGGGGCGCGGCTTCGAGGAACACGCGGCCGGACTCGCGGACCAGGCCCAGCCCGGCCCTGAGCATCAGCGCGGCGACCAGCAGGGTGGCGAGCGGGTCCGCGCGATCCCAGCCGGTCGTCACGATGACGGTGGCGGCGATCGCCGTGCCGATGAACGCCTGCAGGTCGGTGACGATGTGCTGGAAGGAGCCCTCGATGTTCAGGCTCTGCCGGTTCGCCTTGCTCATCACCCACGCGGCGAGCAGGTTCACCGCGATCCCGGCCAGCGCGACCGCTAGTACCAGGCCGCCCCGGACCTGCGGCGGGTCGATCAGCCGGCGGATCCCTTCCACGGTGAAGTACACCGCCAGCAGCAGCAGGGTGATCCCGTTCGCCTGCGCGGACAGGATCTCGGCCCGGCGCAGCCCGAAGGTGAACTGGCCGCGGGCGGGCCGGGCGGCCAGGCGCATCGCGACCAGCGCCAGGCCGATCGCCGCCGCATCGGTGAGCATGTGCCCGGCATCGGCGATCAGCGCGAGCGACGACGCCACCAGCCCGACTGTCACCTCGACCGCCATGAAGCCGGCGATGAGCAGCAGCGCGATCGTCAGCAGCCGGCGGTCGGCCTCCGCGCTGACCCCGTGGGCGTGGCCAGCCTGACCATCCCCGCATGCGTGGTCGTGCTCGGGCCGCGAGGTCATCCGAGGCTCTCGGGTGGCAGGTCGTGCTCGGGATGCGCGGCGGCGGGAGCGTGCCCGATATGGGTCAGGGCCACGTCCAGGAGCATCCGCACGTGGGCGTCGGCGAGCCGGTAATAGGCCATCCGCCCGGCACGCCGTACGTGCACCACCCGGTGGGCGCGCAGCAGCCGCAGATGATGGGAGGTCGCCGACTCGCTCGCGCGTGCCACGGCGGCCAGGTCGCACACGCACATCTCGCCCTCCAGCAGCGCCACCAGCACCCGCAGCCGACCCGGGTCGGCCAGCAGCCCGAACACGTCCGCAAGCTCAGTGACGTCCTGGCCGGCGGGCATCGACCCGGCGATCACCGCGACCCGGTCACGGTCCACCACCCGGACCGCGCAGTCCCCCAGACCCACTACCTCCTGCTCATCTGAACTCATGCTCATACATCGATACGTTAGCGGTGCCAGGCCCTGACCGCCACCCCGGGTCACTATAGATCTCAGCATCCGGCTATCATCAGGTAATGACGATCGATCGCGCGGACGGTACAACGTCTCTGGACGGGCTGGCGCCGGCCGCGGCGCTGTTTCACTCGCTGGCCGACCCGGTCCGGCTGTCGATCGTGCAGCGACTGGCGCGCGGTGCGGCACGGGTGGTGGACCTGACCCGCGACCTGGGCCTGGCGCAGTCGACGGTGTCCCGGCACCTGGCGTGCCTGCGGGACTGCCGCCTGGTCGACTACCGGGCCGAGGGCCGCCAGTCGTTCTACTTCGTCGCCGTGCCGCAACTGCTGGACCTGCTGCGAGCGGCCGAGCACCTGCTGGATGCGACCGACCGGGCGGTGGTGCTGTGCCCGGTCTACGGCGACCCGGCCCCGGCCCAGGCGGCCCTGGCCCAGGCGGCCCGGCGGTGAGCGAGCACCCGTTGCTCCCGCTCACCGTGCCCGGCGCCTGTGCTGATGGCTGTGCTGATGGCTGTGCTGATGGCTGCTGCCCGGTCCCCGCCGGGCCGGCCGGTACCGCCCGGGACCAGGGGTGGCTGCGGGCCGCCGGGCGGGCCAGGGCGCTGGCGTGGATCAGCCTGGCCTGGATGACTTTCGAGGGTACGGCGGGCCTGGTCGCCGGGATCACGGCGTCCTCGGCCGCGCTGGTCGGCTGGGCGCTGTCGTCGGTAGTGGAGGGCCTGGCCAGCGTCATCGTGATCTGGCGGTTCACCGGATCCCGTACCCTGTCGGGCACCTCGGAACGCCGCGCGGCCAAAGCCGTCGCGGTGTCGTTCTGGCTGCTGGCCCCCTATGTCACGGCCGAGGCCATTCACAAGCTGATCAGCGCGGACCACGCCGCCGCCAGCCCGCTCGGCATCATCCTCACCGCGTCCAGCATCGCGGTGATGCCGTTGCTGGGCGTCGCCAAGCACCAACTGGGTGCGCGCCTGGAGTCCGGCGCGACCGCGGGCGAGGGAACCCAGAACCTGCTGTGCGCCGGCCTGGCCGCCGCGGTCCTGGCCGGCCTGGCCGCCAATGCCCTGCTCGGCTGGTGGTGGCTTGATCCGCTGATCGCCCTGGCGGTCGCCGGCGCCGCCGTCCACGCAGGCCGCCGGGCCTGGCGCGGCGAAGACTGCTGCTGACCCCGCGCCGCCGGCGCCGCCCGCGCGGGAGGGCGGCCGGCGGTCGCCTCAGTCGTGGGTCGGCTCCCCGCTCACCTGGTGGTCGGCCTGGAACAGGGCTTCAGCGAGGAGGGCACGCACATGGCCGCCGCGCAGGCGGTAGATCATGCGGCGCCCGTCGCGGGAGGCTTCCACCAGACCGGCGAAGCGGAGCTTGGACAGATGCTGGCTGGCGACGGTGGGGCGGCACCCAGCGATCCTGGCCAGCGTCGCCACGTCGAGGTCCTCGTCCCGCAGCGCCCACAGCATGCGGACCCGGGTCGGGTCGGCCAGCAGGGTGAAGGACAGTACGGCCGCGGCCACCTGCTCGGAGACCAGCGAGCCGGAATGACCGGCCGGGGCAGCCGGCAGGTCCGCGCGGTGAGCTGACGCCATCTTTGCAGCCTACTCGTTATAGCGATATGTTCGCAGGTTCGCATATATGGAGTACGTCAGGTAGCGTCGGTTCCCGAGACACACTGTCGGAGGGAAACCGGGCCCATGACCACCCACGCCGGACACGAGCACGAGGCGGGCGCCCATGGCCACGGCACGGCCGGCCGCGAACCTGGCGCGGCCGGCCACGACCACGCGCATGAGCACGGCTCGTCGGTGTGGTCGCGGGTCCGTCACGGCGTATCGGAGGTCTTCGGCGCGCATTCCCATGACAGCGCCGACCAGGTCGACGAGACCCTCGAGGCCGACGCCGACGGGCGCCGGGCGCTGCTGCTGAGCCTGCTCATCCTCGCGGCCACCGCTGCCGTCCAGGCGGCCGTCGTGGTGCTGTCGGGGTCGGTTGCCCTGCTCGGGGACACGCTCCACAACGTGGCCGACGCGCTCACGGCGGTGCCGCTGCTCATCGCCTTCCGGCTGGCCCGCCGCCCGGCCACCAAGCGGTACACCTATGGCTATGGCCGGGCCGAGGACCTCGGCGGCCTGTTCGTCATCGCCATGATCGCCCTGTCCAGCGTGCTCGCCGCCGGGGAGGCCATCGACCGGCTGATGCGGCCCCGTGACGTGACCCACCTGTGGATCGTCGCCTTCGCCGCGGTCGTCGGGTTCGCGGGCAATGAGATCGTCGCCCGCTACCGCATCCGGGTCGGCCGGCGCATCGGCAGCGCGGCGCTGGTGGCCGACGGCCTGCACGCCCGCACCGACGGGTTCACCAGCCTGGCCGTGCTGCTCGGCGCGGCCGGCGTGGCCCTCGGCTGGCGAGCCGCCGACCCCGTCATCGGCCTGGTCATCACCGTGGCCATCCTCGGCGTCCTGCGTTCGGCCGTCCGCCAGGTCAGCGCCCGGCTCATGGACGCCGTCGACCCGGCCCTGGTCGACCAGGCCACCGCCGCGGTCACCAGCGTCACCGGCGTCCAGGCCGTCCGCGAGCTGCGGATCCGCTGGATCGGGCACACGCTGCGTGCCGAAGTCGATGCCACGGTCGACCCTGGCCTCACCGTCACCCAGGCGCATGACATCGCTCATCATGCCGAGACTCACCTGCTCGACCAGGTGCGCCGCCTGACCGCCGCCACGATCCACACCAGCCCCACCGGCACCCACCCCCCGTGAGGCCTGACCTGCTCAGTCGAAGATCGGGTCCCTGGTACGGCTCCGCTTGAGCTCAAAGAAGCCGTCGGTCCCCGCGACGAGCAGCACGCCATCCCAGAGCCGGGCGGCGGCCTCACCGCGCGGGATCGGCGAGATGACCGGCCCGAAAATAGACGTCCCGAGCACCGAGATGATCGGCGTGCCCACCTCGTACCCGACCCGCTCGATGCCGTCTGCGTGGGAAGCGTGAAGCGCTTCGTCGTACTCGGTCGACTCCATCGCATCGGCCAGCTCCAGCGGCAGGCCGGCGTCCGCGAGCGCGGCCTCCACCGCGGCCCGGTCCCGCTCGGCCTTCTCCTGGTGGAAAAGGGTGCCGAGTGCGGTATAGAGCGGGCCGAGCACCTCGGGCCCGAACTTCTGCTCGGCGGCGATGGCGACCCGCACCGGGCCCCACGCCTTGCGCATCAGCTCCTGGTACTGCTCGGGCATGTCGTCCTTGCCCGAGTTCAGGATCGCGAGGCTCATGACGTGCCACCGCACCGCTATGGGGCGAAGCTTTTCCACCTCGAGGATCCAGCGGCTGGTGATCCACGCCCACGGGCACAGCGGATCGAACCAGAAATCGACTTCTGTAGGCTGCTGCTCAGCCATATACGCTCCTCGCAGTCGGGGGAATATCTCAGTGGGCAACCGGGGGGCGCCTCGCGGAATTCCGCGAGGGAGATAGGGAACGCGCCGAAATGGCAACCCAGGAAGGGGTCATCGCAGTGGCGAGCAATCTGACGCGCGACGAGGCGCGGGAGCGCGCCCGGCTGCTCAGTGTCCAGTCCTACCAGGTCGATCTCGACCTGACCGGCGGCGAGTCGACGTTCCGCTCCGTGACGACGGCACGGTTCGCCTGCACCAGCCCGGGAGCGAGCAGCTTCCTCGACCTCACCGCGCCCGAGGTCACGCAGATCGTGCTGAACGGTCGCCCCGTGGACCCGGCGGCCTTCGACGGCCATCGCATCGCGCTGACCGGGCTGGCCGCCGACAACGAGCTGCGGGTCGTCGCGAACTGCGCCTACTCACGCACGGGCGAGGGCCTGCACCGGTTCACCGACCCAGCCGACAAGAACATCTACCTCTACTCCGACCTGGAGGCCTTCGACGCTCACCAGGTTTATGCCTGCTTTGACCAGCCAGACCTCAAGGCCACCTTCGAGCTGACCGTGACCGCCCGAGGCGACTGGCTGGTCATCTCCAACATGCCGCCGGCCGGCGACCCCGAGCCGGCCGGCCCCGGCAGCCAGCGCTGGCACTTCCCGCCCACGCCGCTGCTGCCCACCTACATCACCGCGGTCGCCGCCGGGCCTTATCACGTCGCCCGGGACTCCCATGACGGCATCCCGCTGGGGATCTTCTGCCGTCAGTCACTGGCCAGCTACCTCGACCCGGACGAGATCCTGGAGGTCACCCGGCAGGGCTTCGACTTCTACCACCGCCAGTTCGGCATCCGTTACCCGTTTCCCAAGTACGACCAGCTCTTCGTGCCCGAGTTCAAGGCGGGCGCCATGGAGAACGCCGGCTGCGTCACGTTCATGGAGTCCTACGTCTTCCGGTCCCGGGTCACCGACGCCCTCCGGGAGAGCCGGGCGGCGACGATCCTGCATGAGATGGCGCACATGTGGTTCGGTGACCTGGTCACCATGCGCTGGTGGAATGACCTGTGGCTGAACGAGTCCTTCGCCACCTGGGCCAGCACGGTCGCCCAGGCCGACGCCACGCGGTGGCGGTCGGCCTGGACCACCTTCACGCAGTCAGAGAAGGCCTGGGCGTACCGGCAGGACCAGCTGCCCTCGACTCACCCGATCGCGGCCGACATCCCCGACATCGCGGCGGTCGAGGTCAACTTCGACGGGATAACTTACGCCAAGGGCGCGGCCGTCCTCAAACAGCTCGTCGCCTACGTCGGCCAGGACAACTTCCTGGCGGGCGTGCGACAGTACTTCGCCGCCCGCGCCTGGCAGAACGCCACGCTCGACGACCTCTTCGACGCGCTGGAGCAGACGTCCGGGCGCGACCTGGCGTCCTGGTCCAAGGCGTGGCTGGAGACGGCCGGGGTCAACACGCTGCGACCGCGGTACGAGGTCGGCGCCGACGGGAAGTTCACCTCCTTCAGCGTGCTGCAGGAGGCGTCCGCCAGCCATCCCCAGCTGCGGCCGCACCGCATCGCGATCGGCCTGTACAGCCAGACCGACCATGGCCTGAGCCGCACCCGCCGCGTCGAGGTGGATATCGCCGGCGAGCGCACGGAGATCCCCGAGCTGGTCGGCGCGGTCCGCCCGGACCTGGTGCTGGTCAACGACGACGACCTCGGCTACGCCAAGGTCCGGCTGGACGAGCATTCCCTGCGCGCCCTGGTCGGCGGACGCGGCCGGTTCACCGAGTCCCTGCCGGCGGCCATCTGCTGGGCGGCCGTGTGGGACATGGTCAGGGACGGTGAGCTGGCGATCCGGGACTATCTGCCGCTCGTGCTCGCCGGCGTGCCCTCCATCACCGACATCGCCGTCCTGCAGACGCTGCTCATGCGGGCCGCCACCGCCATCCGGCGGTTTGCCGACCCGGCCTGGCGCCCGACGGGGACGGCGCAGCTGGCCGGCGCGCTGCGCGGCCTGCTGGGCGGGGCGGTTCCCGGGTCCGACGAGCAGCTCGCCTTCTGCGAGGCGTTCGCCGGGATCGCTACGTCGCCGGAAGACCTGGACCTGCTGGCCGGGCTCCTCGATGGCTCCGTGACGATCGACGGGCTGGCCGTCGACACCGAGCTGCGCTGGCTGCTGCTGCACCGGCTGGTCAGCAGGGGCGTGGCCGGCGAGGAGCGGATCGACGCGGAACTGGAGCGCGACGTCACCGACGCGGGCGAGCGGCACGCGGCCTCGGCCCGGGCGGCCATCCCGACCCCCGAGGCTAAGTCGCGGGCCTGGATGCAGATCGTCGGCGGCGACCTGCCGAACGCCACCTTCCGCGCGGCGCTCTCCGGATTCCGGAACCCGGACCAGGACGAGCTGCTGGCGCCCTACGCCGAGTCGTTCTTCGACGCGGTCGCGGGCATCTGGCGGGACTGGGGATCAGACATGGCGCAGTATTTCGCCGAGGTGGCCTACCCGTCGACGGTGATCAGCCAGCAGGCGCTCGACGCCGCCGGCGACTACCTGTCCCGGACCAGCCCGCCGCCGTCCCTGCGCCGACTGCTGGCCGAGGGCCGCGACGATGTCGCCCGGGCCCTGCGCTGCCGCCAGCGTGATGCCCAGGCCGGCGGGGGCTAGACGCTGGCCTGGCTGGGTGCGGCTGCCCGGGCTACCGATAGCAGGAGCGGCAGCGCGGGCAGTTCCTCCAGCAGCATCGGCCGGCCCGTCTCATCGCAGAGCGGGATCCGCCAGTTCGGGTACTCATCGCTGGTGCCCGGGATGTTCTGGCTGCGGGTGTCGCCGACGGCGTCGGCGAGTGACACGCCGACCAGGGCGGACGAGGTCCTGGCCAGGTAGCCGTAGAGCGCGACGGTGAAGTCGGCCGGCTCGTGCCGCTGGCCGGGCGTCAGCAGGTCTTCGGCCTCCAGGGCGCTGGCCCAGCCGGAGATCATGGCCGCGGATCGGTCCCGTTCTTCCTGCTCGGGCGAGGTCAGCAGGCCGAGGCGCGCCCGCTCGGTGACCTGGTCGCCGGTCAGGAAGCCAGCGACCGGCGGCACGTCATGCGTCCCGACGGTGGCCATGCAGTCGCGGCGCCAGTGACCGGGCCGAAGCGGCGAGCCGTCCGGCTCCTGCGCGAACCAGAGCATCATGGTGCCCAGGACGCCGTGCTCCGCGAGGTAGGAGCGGATCCACGGGTCGACGGTGCCGAGGTCCTCGCCGATCGCCAGTCCGCCGGCCGCCGCGGCCTGGCCGGCCAGTGCCGCCACCGCGGCGGCATGGTCGTAGCGCACGTAAGCGCCGCGATCGGGGGTCATGCCCTCGGGCACCCACCACAGCCGCATCAGACCCATCACGTGATCGACCCGCAGGCCGCCGGCGTGCCGGAAGGCGGCCGCGAACAGCTGGGCCAGCGGCCGGTACCCGGCGGTGGCCAGGCGCTGCGGATGCCACGGCGGCTGCGCCCAGTCCTGGCCCCGCTGATTGAAGCTGTCCGGCGGCGCACCGACGCTGATGCCGCGAACCAGCAGGTCCTGGTGCGCCCAGGCGTCCGCGCCGCCGGGATGCACGCCCACCGCCAGGTCGTGGATGATGCCGCGAGTCATGCCCGCCGCCAGGGCAGCGCGCTGCGCGGCGGCTAGCTGATCATCGACAAGCCATTGCAGCCAGGCATGGAAGTCTGCCGCTTTCGCCAGCGCGCCCTCCGTCGTGGCGGCCAGTCCCGCGTCGCGATCTTGCACCTGCGCGGGCCAGGTCCGCCAGTCCGGGCCGTGCCGCTCGGCGAGGGCGCACCAGCCCGCCCAGTAGCCGAGCTCGTCGCCCTCCTGATCCCGGTAGGCGTCGAAGGCGGCCTGCCGCGCCGCGCTCAGCGGCACCTGGTACACCAGCTCCAGGGCGGTTCGCTTGGCCGCCCATACCGCGTCCCGGTCGATCAGGCCGGGCGAGGTGCTGCGGGCACGAAGCGGGCCGGCTAGCCGCTCGACCTGATCGCGCCCGGCGGCGGGCAGCCGCGCGTACTCCGGGATGTCCTCGATCCTCAGGTAGAGCGGGCTGGAGTAATGCCGGGTCATCGGCAGGTAGGGCGAAGGGCTGACGGGCGGCACCGGCTCAGCCGCGTGCAGCGGGTTAACCAGGACGAAGCCGGCCCCCAGGTCCCGCCCGCTCCACGCCGCGAGGTCGGCGAGGTCGCGCAGGTCGCCGTGACCCCATGACTCCCGCGACCGCACGGAGTACAGCTGGACGGTAAAGCCCCAGGCCCGCTGATCCTGTCGCGGCGCGCTCACCGCTGCGGCGGCAGCCGCGCCGCAGCCGAGGTCGGTCGGCTCCGCGACCGGGACTGGAGCCGGAGCCGGAGCCGGGACCGGGACCGCCGCGAGCGCGGCGAGGATTGCCTCCAGGGTCACGGCGGGCACATCGACCCGCTCGTGCCGCCAGTTCTCATAACTGGTGCCGATCCCGGCGGCCTGCGCTCGCCGGATCAGCTCGGGGTCGGTCATCCCTCCATGATCGGCCCTGTCCGACTCCGGCGGACAAGCAGTCGCCCCTATTACGTTATGAGCGGGCCCTTCCTGTCACAGCAGCGACAACAGCGCAGAGCGTCCGCAGTTTCGGCTGCCAAGTTGTTCGCGTGGCAGCGGATAGGGCGTAGCCGACTAGCAGCTGCATACGGCCAGCCTACGACACAGCTGGCCGCCGCAGTCCGCACCAGTCCGCCGACGTCGGCCGCGACAGACCTGACTATCCGAGCCCGTTCGCGCCGATCCGCGCGTCGCCGGGCCGGTTGGCTCCCGAGTTTGGCTCCCGCCATCACCCCGCCCAGTGCTCGCGCGTATCCACTGCCGCACCCCGATCAGCGCGTGCCCCGTTCTCTCCCGCACCAGCGACAGGTGCACCGTGCTGATCCCGTTCGCGACCCGGCCCGCGCAGCCCATGTACTTGGCGCTTCACCCCCGCAGTGGCCCCGCCGGCCTTCCCCTGCCCGGTCTCGTCGAGCGCCCCGATGACCAGGGCGTCCCGGCGGCGGCCGCGGCGCGCGGCCTCCTCCAGGCCGGCCGCCGCGAGCCGGCGGACCTCGCTCATCGCCGCGAGCGCGTCCCGCGACGCCCGGTTCAGCAGCCGCTGAGTCCGGTCCGGCGCCTGGTCGCCCGCATGCTGGGCGATCGTCCACCCGTTCCGCTCCGGCATCTCGCTGACCCGCGCGGACACGTACCTGCCCGCATGCTGCCACGTCCCCGTCCGCGGAAAGCACCGCCGCAGCGAGCCCATCAGCTCAGCCCGCTTCCGGACCGCCCGCCCAGCCCCTATCCTGGCAGCAGCAGCCGCCTTCGACTCATTTGTCATCACCAGCACATGATCGTCAGGCGGCTGCGCTCACGTCACACGAATCCCCTGTGTCCCGCCAGGTCAAGCCCCAATTGGCGGCTGCCGCACTAGGGCCTTGACAACGGCGGTGATGAGCTCGTCACGAGCCTGGCCGTGGGCACTTTCTGTGCGCTGGTAGTGGCGGGTGATATCGCGGCTCAGACCGGAATCCCTATGGAGGTGGCATCTGTGGGTCCTGCATGGATCGCTGCGATCGCAGCCGTGATCGTTGCCGTGCCCGTCGCAGCGAAGATCTGGCAGCAGCTATGGACTTCTAGCTCGCCGTGGAAACGGCAGAAGCGCAGGGAAACAGCGTGGATGCGGATGGCAGAGCGGTTCGCTAGCGAGAGTTCGCAGGGATACCCCGATCACTACGGCAGATACCTGGAGCACTTCCTCGGTGGCCGTCTATGGACGGAAGGGTGGGGAACGGACGGCTGGGAGGAGGCACGCCTACCAGACATTTTCTAGTAAAGCGTGACGATCTCCGACAGGTTCCGGTGATGGCGGATTGCGCAACGCGGCCTGCGGCATGGTTCCAGGCCACCTGGGGGCGGCGGGCCATCTTGACGGCACCCGCACGGCGCTGCGGCGTGTCTGTACTCCTGAACCCGGCATCTGGGCGCCGCGCTGGCGACGGCGCTAAGGTGTTTACGTTTTTTTCGTTGGGAGATAGCCTGCTAGTGAAAGGGAGGTACTGCGATGACCGCGCGAGCAGCCGGCACGGAAGCCACGACGTACCTGCTGGAAGGACGCGAGCTAGCCGAGGTCGTGGATTTCCTCGCAGCGCTGGAACGCAAGGGCATTGTCGTCCCGGCGCCGCAGCCGGCGCTCGTCGGACCCGACGGTACGCGCCTGGAGGTACCACACCGGATCTTCGAGGCACTCGTCCAGGTAGCGACGGCCATGGCACACGGCCAGGGCGTTACGGTCATCCCCCAGAATGCGCTACTGACCACTCAAGAGGCCGCTGACCTGCTGGGCATCTCACGGCCGACCCTGGTGCGGCTGCTGGCAGGCGGCGAGATGCCGTACGAGCAGCGCGGCCGGCACCGCCGTATCATGCTTTCCGACCTGCTCGCCTACCAGCGGAAGATGCGGCAGGATCGACGCGACTCGCTCGACAGGATGGCTCGCGAGGGACAGGAAGCCGGACTGTACGAGGCGACATCCGGGCCGCCGGCCCGGACTCGGTGACGCTCCGCCAATGGCAGCTTTCCCGGCGTTCCTCGACACGTGCGCCCTGTTTGGCGCCTATCTGTGCGACACGCTGCTCCGTCTTGCCGAGTCGGGAACGTACCGGCCGCTGTGGTCTGCGGGGGTGCTTGACGAGCTCGAGCGCAATCTCGTGGAGCGCGGGCTTCCTCCGGAGGCGGTCACCTACCGCATCAGCGAGATGCGCCGGTCGTTCCCCGACGCCGAGGTGCACGGTTACCAGACCCTGGTTGAGGCGATGACCTGCGATCAGAAGGACCGGCACGTCCTCGCCGCGGCCGTGCGGGGCGATGCCAAGGTCCTGGTCACGTTCAATACAGACGACTTCCCGCAAGCATCCGCCGCACCCTACGACATCGCCGTAATCGACGTGGACGACTTCCTGCTTGATCAGCTTGACCTGTATCCAGGGCCAACCGTGGCCGCTCTTCGCGATCAGGCCGCCAGCTACAAGTCACCAGCGATGACTGTCGAAGATCTGCTCGGGCGGCTGGCCGCAGCCCGAGTCGCCCGGTTCGCGTCCGAGGCGCGCCGGCACCTTTAGCCGATGCGTATCCGTGAGTCACACGCCCGGCGGAGGATGCAGTCGGCCGCGTTCGCGGGCGCGAGCGGTTCGGTAGCGTCGCGAGAATGACTCCTGATGCCCGCGCGGCTTCGCGCCACCGTGACTGCGTCGTCTGGCGAGCGCCGCCTTTCGGGGAGCCACTGCCGCGCGTGATCGTCGGGGCGTTTCCCCACTCGGGTGGCCGGGCGCGTCCCGCAGGCCGGCGGACATGACTGGTTGACGGGCTGGCATCCGCTTACTACTATGCGGTGCATGGTAGCTGGCGAGGACGGGAACTTGGTGGTGCAAATGCGCCGCGGCGTGCTTCCGTACTGTGTCCTCGCCATGCTCCGGGAGAAAGAACGCTACGGCTTCGAGCTCGTGCAGTCGCTAGCCAGTATCGACGGCATGGTGATCGGGGAGGGCACGATCTACCCGTTGCTCGCCCGGCTCCGGCGGCAGGGCCTCGTCGAGACCACGTGGCAGGAGTCGGCCACCGGGCCACCGCGCCGCTACTACCGGCTATCTCCGGACGGGCGCGAAGCGCTGTCGGACTTCGCCGGCTCGTGGCGACGACTCCGGGACAGCGTGGACGATCTGCTGGTGAGTTCCGGCGAGGAAACCGACAGATGACCGGCGGGATCACGCACGACCAGGTGACAGCCGACGGTCACCTGGGCAGACG
>DATKRH010000096.1:0-3422 GCA_035532295.1 Streptosporangiaceae bacterium | reverse complement strand
CGTCACGTAGCCCTCGAACTGGTCGAGGGTGTCCATCCGCTCGTGGCAGGTCCTCAGTTCGGCCAGCAGGCTCAGCGCGCGGTCGTAGCCGTCCCGTTTGGTGAGTGCCGCTGAGGCTTCGATCTGCTGGCGGAACACCGTGACCGCGTCGGCTGGATGGGTGGACGCCCGGCGCCGGGCCAGTTCCAGCCAGAGGCCGTCAGCGCAGCCTCCCTGCTGGGCGGCCCGCCAGGCGGCCTCCTCGTCTCCTTCCCACAAGAGCACGTGTATCAAGGTCGAATGTCCCGGCGGCCGGTAACCGTCCGGCACCGGGACGATCTCGCCAATCCGAGGCTGGGCATTCAGTACGCCGAGTGCCCGGTCTCGCCACGACGACCAGGTGCCCTCGGTCGTGGCATGCTCGCACAGGCGCTGGTACGCCTCCAGCGAAGGGGTGGCGGCGAACTCCTCCCAGGCGAGTTCGACCGCTTCTGTCGTCTTACCGAGCCTGCCGCACAGCGAGATCGTGATCACCCGTAGCTCGCCCAGGCCCTGGTCGCGTTCGTTGCCCCGCTCCGTCAGCCCTCGGCGCGCCCACTCCAGCGCCTGCTGGTCCCGCCCGGCACTGATTAGTTCTTCGCAGATCCGGGTGTAATGCCGGGCCACTTTCAGGTCTGCGGCCAGCACGTCTACCACGGCGTCGACGCCGAGCGGCCGTGCGGCCTGCTCGGCCATCGGCAGCAGCCGATAACGGTCGCCGGTCGCCATCGCGGCATCGATAAGCTCGCGCAGCCGCGCCATCCCCGGCTCGCCCAGCACCTGCGTGTAGTCAGCGACGGCATTGTGGAACAGCCCGTATTCGTCCTTGGCCGCGACATCGAAAAGCCACTCCGCCAGCGCACGACGATCCGCGTCGGCCGCCAGGCACGCCTGGCGGTGCAACTCCTGAGCGAAGCCGGCGGACGCCTCCAGCTCCCACTCATAGTTGACCGACTCGGCGGACTCGTGCATCAGCCGGAGCGCGTGCTGGGCAAGTTCGGCCGCCTCGCCGGCATGTCCGGAATCGATGAGGCCGGGGAGCATCTCCAGCGCCCGGTCGACGCCAGCGATGTAGGTTCCGACCTCATCTTCATCCACGAAGCCGGAGACGAAGATGGCACGGTCAAGCTCCCGCCGGACGATCTCGGCGCCGTTCTTTCCGGACACGGCGCTCCGCAGCTCTGCGAGCAATACCCGGTCATGGCCGGCGGCCCGCATGAGCTGGTCGGCCAGCCACGCAGGCGACTGGCCGGCCAGGAACTCGCGAAGATCGTCGCTCATCGGACTGCCCCTATCCCCAGCTCCCGGCGGATCCAGTCGACGTCCATGAGGATCGGCCGGCCGAGTTCGGCCTGGCGGTCGTTGTTCCAGTCCAGGTCGTCCAGCATCATCTTCAGCTCGGCCCGGGCGTCGCCGCCGGCCAGGGCCGCCTCGCGTGGCGTCATCCCGAGGTCGTTGACCGTGTTCACCCAGGACTCACGCTGCGTGCGCAGCATGTCCTGCTCTGGTTCCTCGGCGGAGACGAGATAGCTCTCCATGATCAGGATCCGGGCGCGGGGGTGGGGCTCACCGCCCATGCGCTCGGCCTTCCTGCGCACCTCGCGGGCGGCCGGAGCGATCGCCCGCACGATCTCCTCGAACCCGGCGAGCCGTTCACGGGAGTTCGCCCACAACGTCCAGCGACGATTCTCCCTGGTGACCCTGCCCCGGCTGACGACCTTGCCTTCGTCGTCTGCGTGCAGCTCCAGGATGTCGTCGTCGATCTGCACCAGCCGATCGGCGAGCCGTGACCAGGCCAGCGGCTCGTCCGGGACCTCCCAGACCACCTCGGTATCGTAGTAGTCGTGGCCGTCGGCGTTTTGCAGGTACGGCTCGGGTCGCGGGGCGAAGAACTCCGCCAGCTGCTCCGCCGACGGCCGC
The DNA here is from genome assembly GCA_035532295.1 of Streptosporangiaceae bacterium. Taxonomy (GTDB): domain Bacteria; phylum Actinomycetota; class Actinomycetes; order Streptosporangiales; family Streptosporangiaceae; genus DASUBV01. The sequence goes on along the minus strand of DATKRH010000096.1, from coordinate 1,484 downwards.
CGCGTGAGCAGCGCAATCAGCTCGCGGCGCTGCTCACGCGGGACACGCGCGGGAAGCGCGAGCAGGCGCGGCTGCGTGCCATCGTGCAGGATCCGGCCGCAGAACAGGTCCAGGCGGCGCGCGGAGGCGGAGAACAGCCGGTCCTTGAGGAAGACCGGCTCCCCGCCGGGCAGCGGGCGGACCGTGAGGCCGACGCCGCGCTGGATCTCCCGGACCTCGAACAGCCCGATCGGGATGTGCTGCCAGGATTCGGCCAGCTCCCGCTCGTCATCGCGGAGCCAGTCGCCTCTGTCCCGCAGGAACCGCTCAGTGAGCCCGCAGTCAGTGAGCAGCAGGTCGAGGCAGAGCAGCGCGCTCTGCGGGTTACCGCCGCTCCTCATAACGAGCCGGCTGAGCGTCTCCGCGTGGGCTGCGCGCTGTGCGTAGGCGGCCAGCAGCGCGTAGACCACCTCGGCCCGGTCGGTGAGGGGCCGCACGGCCTTGGCCAGGCAGCACATCTTGTACTTACGGCCCGAACCGCAGGCGCACGGACTATTGCGGCCCGCCGCCGTCCTCGGCGGAGCCAGCTGGCGCTTGAGCGCGCTCCGCATTGCCTCAGCGGGCGGGTGACCGCTATGGCGCAGGTAGCCGTCGGCGGCCCGCGCATCGCCACGGCAGGCGGCGTACTCACCCGCGTCCAGCAACGCGGCTGGCAGATCCGGCTGCGCGGTCAGCGCCTCCCGCGTCAGGCGCTCCGCGGTGCCGGAATCCCCGGCGCCCTCGGCGGCCCGGGCGGCGAGCAGCGCCACGGCCGCGCGTTCCGGGCCGGTCTTCGCGACCCCCTGAAGCACGGCCAGCTGATGGTCGAAGCGGGTGCCCTCGGCCGCGCGGCGTTCCACCTCACCCGCGACATAGCCGACCACCGCGGGCGTGGCCGTCAGATAGTCGCGCAGCAGCGACGGCCCGTGCTCGGGATCCTCGTCGATCCAGGTCAGCAGCAGGCCGAGCGCCATCGTGCCCGCCACGACCTCCGCCCGGCCCAGGCCGCGGATCCTGGCCAGATTCCACGGACTGCCCCGGACGCCGACACTTCCGCCGAAGGTCTCCAGGCCGGCCGCCCGCAGCGTCCGAGCCAGCGGCGGCATCGGCGACGCGAAGATCTTCGGCTCCGTGAGCAGCAGCTCGATGAGGGTCTCGTGCAGCGGCACGAACGGATGGTCGATCGCTTCCTCGACATACCGCCTCAGCGCCTCGACCGCCGCGAACGCGCAGACATCACGCAGACGACTGGTGCCGGCAGTCTCCTTCGGGAGCTTGCGCGCGGATATCTCCAGAGCGCCATCGCGCAGGCACACCGACAGCAGGTCTCCAGCCGGAAAACCCGCCAGCCAGCCGTCCGGCCCGGCCAGCAGCTGCCCGATCATGCCCTGCCCGGCAGGAAGATCGTCACCGATGCCCGGCGGCAGATCCAGGATGGTCGTCGCCCGCACCTCACCGCCGCCCGC
>DATKRH010000095.1:0-28135 GCA_035532295.1 Streptosporangiaceae bacterium | reverse complement strand
CCATCGCCGGATCCGCGGCCGGGATCCCCGGCAACGGCGGCGACGGTGGCCCGGCCACCACCGCCCAGCTCGCCAGCCCCGGCCAGCTCGCCACCGACACCGCCGGGGACCTGTACATCACCGACGCCGGGAACAACCGGGTCCGCGAGATCGCCGCCGCCAGCGGCACCCAGCGGGGCCAGCAAATGACCGCCGGCGACATCTACAACGTCGCCGGCAGCAAAGACGGCGCCGCCGGGGACTCTGGCGACGGCAAGGCCGCCACCGCCGCGCTCCTCAACGGCCCCGTCGGCGTCTGCACCGACCCCGCCGGGAACCTCTACATCACCGACTCCCTCAGCAACGAGCTCCGCGAGGTCACCGCCACCGCCACTGCCCTGTTCACCACCGCCCCGGCCGCCGCCGGCATCACCATCACCCAGCCCGACGGATCCCGGGTCACCTTCTACCCCCAGCAATCCGGCGGCGGCTGCACCGCCCCCTACCAGCTGGCCGCCGCCGGCGGCGACTACTGCACCCTGCCCCAGGACATCGCCGCCACCCTCACGTTCAGCTCAGCCAACGGCGGCACCTACACCTATTCCCCCCGGCCCGGCCTCAGCTACGCCTACGGGTCCAGCGGCGCCCTCGAATCCGAGACCGACGCCGCCGGGAACACCCTCACCATCAGCTACGGCGCACCCCTGCCCGGCACCGGCCACTGCCCCCGACGGCCGCCACCTGCGACACCATCACCGCCGCCTCCGGCCGCGCCCTGGTCATCGGCCATAACGCCGCCGGCCTGGTCACCTCCGCCACCGACCCCCTCGGCCGGACCTCGACCTATGCCTACAACCCGGCCAGCGACCTGACCTCCGTCACCGACCCGACGGGCAACGCCACCACCTACACCTACGCCGGGTCCGCCGGCGGCCCGCTGCTGGCCAGCGACCTGCTCACCATCACCGCCCCCAGCGCCCAGCCTGGCGGCCCCGACGCCGGCGACGCCACCGTCAACGCCTACGACTCCCTCGGCCGGGTCACCTCCCAGACCGACCCCATGGGCTACCAGACAACGTTCAGTTACTGCGTGAACGCCGCCGACGGCGACTGCCTGAACACCGCCACCGGCACCGGCTACGTCACCGTCACCGGCCCCGACGGCAACACCACCGTCTACGACTACCAGCAGGGCACCCTCGCCGCCCAGTCCGACTACACCGGCACCACCCTCACCTCCGAGACCGACAACGTCCCCGACACCACCGCAGGCGGCACCAGCGGCGGCACCCTCCTGGACACCACCACCGCCGACGGCGACGGCAACATCACCACCACCAGCTATGACCCCGCCGGCAACCCCGCCACCACCACCGCCCCCAACGGCATCGGAAACCAGACCGCCACCACCACCGACTGGTCCACCGCCCTGAACGACACCAGCTGCGCCGCCACCGCCCAGGCCACCGCCACCTGCTCGTCGTCTCAGGAGGGCCCATCGCCGGCCGCGCCCGGCCGGGTGATCACCCCGCCCTCCGCAGCACCCCCGCAGGGCGTCACCTGGACGCTGTATGACACCGACGGCAACCAGCTCTACACCACCACCGGCGTCTACCAGCCCGGCGCCACCACCGCCGCCTACCAGCAGACCACCTACCAGCTCTACACCGGCAACAGCGTCACCCTGCCCGGCACCAGCACCAGCATCACCTGCACCACCACCCCGCCATCCCCGTCACTGCCCTGCGCCACCATCAACGCCGACGGCGTCGTCACCCAGCTCGCCTACGACCCCGCCGGCGACCTCACCTCGTCAGCCACCCCCGACGGCAACGGCACCGAGACCGCCACCACCACCTACACCTACAACAGTGACGGCGAGAAAACCAGCACCACCACCCCCGACGGGAACCTGCCCGCCGCCAACGCCGCCGACTACACCACCATCACCAGCTGGAACGCCGACGGCAAGAAAACCTCCGTCACCCAGGCCGGCGGCACCGGCGCCACCGCCACCCCCCGGACCACCAGCTACGGCTACGACGCCAACAACAACCAGACCACCGACACCGACGCCCGCGGCTACACCACCACCACCACCACCTACAACGCCGACGACCAGCCCACACTCGTCACCGACCCCGACGGCAATACCACCCTCACCTGCTACGACGGTGACAGCCACACCACCCAGACCGTCCCGCCCACGGGCGTGGCCGCGAATGACCTAACAGCAGCATCTTGCCCGACCGTCTACCCCTCTGGATATAACAACCGTCTCGCCTCTGATTCGACAGTTTGGATGTTCAACGCACTCGGCCAGAAAACCCAGAAGACCACGCCTCTGTCAGCGGGGCAGACTGGGCAGCCTGCCTACGAGGCGACAACCTATGCATACGATGGCGACGGGAACCTGATCAAAGCCACATCGCCGCCCGTATCCAGCGGAGGACAGAACCAGGTCACCATCAGTGCGTACAACGCTGCCGGGCAGCTAGCAATCCAGACCTCAGGGTCCGGTACCCCGGCTGCCGCCACCATGACGTACTGCTACGACCTAGACGGGGACCAGACCTCGATTGTCATGCCAGATGGGAACCTCTCCGGCATCGCCAGTTGCGAGGCCTCATCGCCTTGGGCCGTGTCCGCCACCTCCTTCCCGAGCCAAGCCGCGTACCAGACCACCTCCAGCTACAACTCCTCCGGCGAACTCGTCTCCACCACGTCCCCAGCCACTACAGCAGCACCTTCGGGCGCGACGACTACCTATGCTTACGACCCGGCCGGCAATAAGCTCACGACCACAGACCCCAACGGCGTCACCGCTACTTGGGCCTACAGCCCGGCGAGCCTCCCGATCACAGTGACCTACTCCGGCTCCTCAGCCCACTCGGTGACCTACGCCTATGACGCCGACGGCCAGCAGACCGGCATGACCGACGCGACCGGCTCCTCCAGCTATACCTACGACCCGTTCGGGGAGCTCACCGCCGCCACCAACGGCGCTGGTCAGACCACCGGATACGGATACGACGCCGATGGCAACACGACCGCAGTCATCTACTCGCTGCCCTCGAGTGCGACGTGGGCGTCTGGCGACACCGTGACCTACGGATACACCAAGGCCGACGTGCTGAATGCGGTCACCGACTTCACCGGCAACCAGATCGCTATTACCAGCAACGGTGATTCCCTACCCACCTCAGAAGCCTTTGGGTCTACGGGCGACACCGTTACCACCAGTTACGACAGTGCCGACGCACCCTCGGCGATCGCCTTGCAGAACAGCAGTGCCACTCTGCAGTCATTCAGCTACTCCGACGCACCCGACGGCAGGGTCCTCGCCGAGACCGACACCCCGTCCTCCGCGCAGTCCCCGGCCACCTATACCTACGATGGCCAGGGCCGAGTCGCCTCCATGACTCCCGGCGGCGGATCCACGCTGACCTACAGCCTCGATGTTTCTGGCAACCTCAGCACCCTCCCGACCGGCGCTACAGGCAGCTACGACCATGACAGCGAGATGACCTCCTCGGTCCTGGGTGGTATAACCACTAACTACACTTATAGCGCAGACGGCCAGAGGACCAGCGTCACGCAGGGATCCACCGCTGTCGCATCCGGCACGTGGAACGGCGTCGGCCAGCTCAGTGGCTACGACAATACTGCCGCGGACATGAGTAGCGGAACCTACGACGGCAATGGCCTGCGGGCGTCGACAAGCATCACGCCATCCGGCGAGCCTGCAGGTACCCAGGAGTATGTGTGGAACACCGCCTCACAAATACCGCAGATGATCATGGACTCGTCCAATGCCTATATCTATGCCAGGGGGCTGGGTCCGACCGAGCAGGTCAACCTGTCCAACGGCACCATCACCTACCTGACCACCGACTCCCTCGGTTCAGTGCGTGGCACCATAAATTCGTCTGGCGCTCTTACCGCTACTACCAATTACGATGCCTGGGGTAACCCCGAGACCATAGGGGGACTCACCGCCGCAACCCCCTTCGGCTACGCCGGCAGCTACACCGACCCTACCGGCCTGATCTACCTCATCAACCGGTACTATGACCCGCGGACCGGCCAATTCTTGTCCGTCGATCCGGCCATCGCGCAAACTTATCAGCCATACGGCTATGCCGACGGCAACCCAGTGTCCAATACTGATCCCACCGGAAAGTGCTGGTGGGGCTGGAAGTGCTGGAAAAGGGGAGTTGTCGATTTCATCGTCTATGGCACTTTCACTCTTATCGCGGCAGCAGTGGCTGTGGTATGCGCTGACGTGACCGGAGGCGTCTGCAGTGGCTATGGCTACTACACTTTCAATGCGGCGATGGGTGGCGCTTCAAATGTGCTCCAGTGCTGGTGGGACGACTCATGCCATAGTATCTCCTCATACGTCCATGCTGCAGTCTGGGGAATAGCAGGCGGCCTCGTTGCCTCTGGAATCGCGGATTGGCTGGGAATCAATGCGGCCAAGATGATCCGATTTAGAACTGGTATATACTGGAGTGTCATGTGGGTGGTATATGATGTGTGGGATGCCCTGCATGGACGTTTCTAGCCTCATATACCTTGATCCGTGGGCGCGCACTGATGATATGGGCTTCCAGGATCGAGATTTTCAGTGCAGGCATCAGAGATCCCAGAGTCACGAATAAGCGAGGTGCCGACTTCAATGAGGTCTACAAACTTTTCCATCCCCATTCCATTGCCCCTTAGGATAGTCTTGGGAGCATGCGGCGCTGGTGCTGTTACGGCAATTTGCGCCATCGCCTTCGGACAATGGACGGCGTTGATAATTGGGCCAGTTTGCGCGCTAATCGTCGCGCAGGCTGTGCGCAGGAGAACCGAGACCGATACCCGCCAGCCTAATACGCGGGACTAATCCTCCCTTCACTGCGCGGAGCTAACTGCTATCCCGAGCCAGCCTCCCCAGGGCACAATGCCACTTAGGGGTTGCCTCTGAATAACCCGCAGCTTCCGGGGATCTCAGCTCATGATGTGCTATGAGCGTGATGGAGAGTACTGGGGAGACGCTGGCGGCGAAGTTCGAGGCGATCTTCCCGCATCTTGATGAGCGTCAGCGCCGTCTCAGGGTCGGCCTTCGGGGTCTTTGAGAGCTCGGTCTGAACTCGCCGGATATGAGCTTCCAGGGTCGCCGTCGCCAAGGATCGACAGGTCGAACTGGCCGATGCGCTCGGCGTCCGCGATGAGGTCGATCGCGGTGATCTTCCCGCTCGTCGTGATCGTGAAGGTGAACACGACGCACGGTCGTCCGCCTGGAGCCCAGACGGCGCCCGCCGCGCCGTTCACAAGCGCTGGCACAGCGGCCTGAGCCCGCCCCCAGAAGGTGCCCGCCACAGCCGCCGCCCCGCGAACCTCGCTTGGCGCGCCCGCGCGAACCGCCGCGCCATCGGCCCGGAGCCAGGTTCTGGACGTCGCCCGAAACGCTCCGCGAGCCAGTCTCCCTCGCCCATCGGCACCTCCCCGTCGTCATCCGTCATAGCAGGTGACGAACCAAGGCAGGTCGAGGTAACACGCCCGCCGCGGCGGCCCGCCCGGCCGCGGGCGGATCAGCGCCGCGCAGGAACGGGGTCATCAGGTCGCTGGTCGCCGCCGCGGCGACGGCCAGCGCGACGGCCGCCGGGATGTCGTGCGCGACATAGTGCTGCCGCCCGGCGGCAGTGGTGGCGGCCAGCGAGACCAGGCCCTGGCGGCGCTGGAACCAGCTCTGGTGGATCCGCCAGCCGATGATCCCCTCGGTGGACAGGACGCTGCGCCGCCGGACCAGGCTGCCGGTGCGGGTGATCAGCCAGCCGCCGGCCAGCCGGTGACCCAGGCTCCGGTACCGGTCGGCCGCCAGCGCCGCGGCCAGCGGCAGCGCGGCGAGGGAGGCCACCCACGGCCAGGCCGGCGCGTGCCCGACCGCCCACGCCAGCGTCAGCACCGCGGTCAGGACGGCGACGGGACCGGCCGACCGGAGATAACGGCGCCGCCGGGCCGCGGCCCCGTGCCGGACGAGATCACCGGTGAGGTACTCGACCGGGACGCCGAGGACGACGGCGGCGACATTGCTGGCCACCGCACGCGGGGCCGGCGGCAGCAGCAGCGAGCCGCCGTGCTCGGCGCCCCGGCCCACCCGCAGGCCGGTGGTGATCGCCAGGCAGCGGGCGCCCCCGGCCGCCCGCAGGAGCAGGGGCTCGCTGAGCTCGGCCCCGCGCAGCCGGCGGGTATCGATGGTCGTGGTCCGAGTGGAGAGCAGCCCCCGGGAGACGCGCAGGACGCCGCTGCCGGGGCTCACCAGGCGGAAGTTCCAGAACAACGCGACGTAACCGGCGACCGACAGCAGCACGAGGCAGGCCAGGACGACCAGCGCCCCGTCGAGCACCTGCTGCGCGGGCGCCAGCGCGCCGAACCTGATGGCCAGCCGATGCACCGGCCCGATCGACGTGACGTTGATACGGGTGGCATCGATGAGCTGCGTGCCCGACCCGATCGCGACGCCGACGATGACCAGCCCGGTCAGCGTGAGCGGCGCGAACCGCACCCAGGCAGGGGCCAGCCGCGCCAGTTCCCGCTCCGCCGCCGCGGCGGCCCCGGCCCGGCCCGCAGCCCCCGCCGCCCCCGCAGCGCCCGCAGCCCCCGCAGCACCGGGCTCGGCGAGCACGGCCGGACCGGTGAGCAGCATGGCGCGCAGCGCCTCGGCGTCGGGGAGCCGGAGCGCGTCCAGATGCAGGCTCTCGCCCTCCCGCCGGTCGTTACGGCCCGTCCCGACCATCACCTTGCGCAGCCCAAGGAGCCGGTAAACGACGTGCGCCGAGAGGTCGACGCTGCGGATCCGGTCCCGGGGCACCGAGAGCACCTTCTGGTTCAGCAGGCCGCGGCGCAGGTAGATGCGCTCGCCGGTGACCCGGTACCGGGTCGTGCACCAGCGCACGACGCTGGTCACGACGGCCACGGCGGCGAAGCCGAAGCCCCAGTAGCTGTCAGAGCCGCGCGACGAGCCGAAGAATGCCGCGCCGGCCAGCACGGGCAGCAGCCGGATCAGGTCAGTGACCGGCCGGACGATGAGGCTGCGCGGGCTCAGCCACAGCCAGTCGGACAGCGGGTCATCCGGGCCCGCGTTCATGTGGCGTCGCCGGGCACCTGGCCGGTGGCCGCCGTCAGCTGATCGAGCAGGCGGTCAGCCGTCCCCCGGTCGAGACCGCGTATGTGCACCGGCCCGGCCGCCGACGCCGTCGTGGCCGTCACGTTGGCCAGTCCGAAAAGCCGCTCACCGAACCAGCGATGGCTGTCGATGGTCTGGATCCGGCTGATCGGCGCGATGCGCCAGTGCACCGAGATCCAGCCGGTCCGGGTATAGACGGCCTCGCCGGTGACCTCCCAGCGGTGCACCCGGTACCGCCACCGCGGCATGATCAGCGCGTACGCGGCCACCGCCAGTAACGTCACCGCCAGCGCGATCCACCAGCCGAGACCAAACCCGGTACCGGCCGCCACGGCGATCTCGGCGGCCAGCAGGCACAGCCCGTCCGCCGCGGCCCGCGCGGTCCAGTACCCGACCGCCCGCCGGCTGACCCGGTTACTGGGATCTCGCAGCCCCGGCAGCATCGGCGCTACCGCCTCCTCGCGCTCCATGGGTCACAGCGTCCCATACCACCGAAGCCTCACCATCAGAGGTTTTATCCGTAACGGCCCGCTCGCGGCCGGCGCCGTCCGCCGCCTAGCTGCCCTGCTGGCTAGGAATGCCGGCTAGGAGCCCTGCCGCCAGGAATCCAGGTACTGCTGCTGCGCGGGAGTCAGGGTGTCGACGTCCGTCCCCATCGCGGCGAGCGTGAGGCTGGCGACCTGGGTGTCGATCACCGCGGGTACCTCGTGCACCCCGGCGGGCGGCCTGGCCTCGCCGCTGGCCAGCCAGGCCAGCGCGAGGGCCTGGACGCCGAAGGACACGTCCATCACCGCGGCCGGGTTGCCCTCGGCCGCGACCAGGTTCACCACCCGGCCCTCGGCCAGCAGGATCAGCCGCCGGCCGTCGGGCAGTACGTACTCGTCGGCCTGGGGCCGGACGGCCGGGTTGACCTCCACGGCCAGGCGGTCCAGTTCGCGCACGTCGATCTCCACGTCGAAGTGCCCGGCGTTGGCCAGGATGGCCCCGTCGCGCATGGCCTCCAGGTGCGCGCGCCCGATGACATCCCGCGACCCGGTGGCCGTGATGAACAGCTCGCCGGCGGGCGCCGCCGCGGACATCGGCAGCACCCGGTAGCCCTGCAGGACGGCCGCCAGGGCGCGGACCGGGTCGACCTCGGTCACGATGACCTGCGCGCCCAGTCCCCTGGCCCGCTCGGCGATGCCGCTGCCGCAGGGCCCGAATCCCGCGACCACCACGACCTTGCCCGCCAGCAGCGTGTTGGTGGCCCTGATGACGCCGTCGATGACGGACTGGCCGGTCCCGTACTGGTGATCGATCATCCGCCGGGTCGTCGAGGCGTCGGCCGCCACGACCGGGAAGGCCAGCGAGCCCGCGGCGGCCATCCGGCGCAGCCGCGCCACGCCGCTGGCGGTCGACTCGCAGCCGCCGCGCACCCGGGCCAGCAGCTCTGGCCGCTGCTCGTGCAGCGTGTTCGTGAGGTCACCGCCGTCGTCGATAACCAGGTCGGGGCTCCCGTCCAGGGCGCGGTGCAGGTGCTCGTAGTAGGTGCCGCGGTCGGTCCCCGACCGGGCGTAGACGCTGACGCCGGGCTCCGCGGCCAGGGCGGCGGCGATGTCGTCCTGGGTGGACAGCGGGTTGGACGCCGCGAGCTGGACGCGGCCGCCGCCGGCCGTGACCAGGCGGACCAGGCCGGCCGTCTCGGCCGTCACGTTCAGGCACGCCGCCACCGTGAGGCCGCTGAACGGCTGCTGGCCGGCGACGGTCTCGGTCAGCAGCCGCAGGACCGGCATGGCCCGCCGCGCCCACTCGATCCTGGGCCGGCCGGCCATGGCCAGCCCAGGATCGAGTACGTCGGACACCGCTGGCTCAGTAGCGGTAGTGATCGGACTTGAACGGGCCATCGACCGGGACGCCGATGTAGGCGGCCTGCTCCTTGGTCAGGATGGTCAGCCGGACGCCCAGCGCGTCGAGGTGCAGGCGGGCCACCTTCTCGTCCAGGTGCTTGGGCAGGACGTGCACGCCGAGCGGATAGTCGGCGGTCTTGGTGAACAGCTCCACCTGGGCGATGACCTGGTTGGTGAAGCTGTTGGACATGACGAAGCTGGGGTGGCCGGTGGCGTTGCCGAGGTTCAGCAGCCGGCCCTCCGACAAGACGATCACGGTGTGCCCGTCGGCGAAGGTCCACTCGTCGACCTGCGGCTTGATGTTGGTCCGCTGGACGCCCGGCAGCCGGGTGAGCCCGGCCATGTCGATCTCGTTGTCGAAGTGGCCGATGTTCCCGACGATGGCCTGGTGCTTCATCTGGCTCATGTGCTCGGCCGTGATGATGTGGAAGTTCCCCGTCGCGCTGACGAAGATGTCCGCGGTCTGCACTACGTCCTCCAGGCGGGCCACCTGGTAGCCGTCCATGGCCGCCTGCAGCGCGCAGATCGGATCGATCTCGGTCACGATCACCCGCGCGCCCTGGCCGCGCAGCGACTCGGCGCAGCCCTTGCCGACATCGCCGTAGCCGCAGACCACGGCCACCTTGCCGCCGATCAGGACATCAGTGGCGCGGTTGATCCCGTCGATGAGCGAGTGGCGGCAGCCGTACTTGTTGTCGAACTTGGACTTGGTGACCGAGTCATTGACGTTGATCGCAGGGAACCGCAGCGTCCCGGCATTGGCCATCTCATACAGCCGGTGCACGCCGGTGGTGGTTTCCTCGGTGACGCCCTTGATCTCCGCCGCGGTGGCGGTCCACTTGCCGGGCGTCTCCTTCAGCGAGCGGGCCAGGACACCCAGGATGACCTGCCATTCCTCGGAGTCGTCGGCCGCCGGGGCGGGCACCGCTCCGGCGGCCTCGTACTCGGCGCCCTTGTGGACCAGCAGGGTGGCGTCCCCGCCGTCGTCCAGCAGCATGTTCGGCCCCGCCTCGCCGGGCCAGGTGAGCGCCTGCTCGGCGCACCACCAGTACTCCTCCATGGACTCGCCCTTCCAGGCGAACACCGGGATGCCCTTGGGGTTGTCCGCGGTGCCCTCCGGTCCCACGGCCACGGCGGCAGCGGCGTGGTCCTGGGTGGAGAAGATGTTGCAGGAGGCCCAGCGGACCTGCGCGCCGAGGGCGGCCAGGGTCTCGATCAGGACGGCCGTCTGCACGGTCATGTGCAGGGAGCCGGTGATCCGCGCCCCGGTCAGCGGCCGCTCGTCCGCCCATTCCGCCCGGACGGCCATCAGGCCGGGCATCTCATGCTCCGCCAGCCGGATCTCCCTGCGGCCGAAATCCGCCAGGGACAGGTCGGCGACCTTGAACGGGACAGCTTCAGCGGACATATGCGCTCCTCATGGACGAGATCCGGCGGGTGTTCGGGTGCGGGCGTCTGGCGGGCGGGCGGGCGTCTGGCGGGCGGGCGTCTGGCACCTGCGTGACCTGGCGTCGCGCGGCCTGGTGCTGGCGTGGCCCCGGCGCCGGCGTTTTGGCCGGCGGGGCCGCGGCTCGTGCGGACAACACCGACCGTACGGGACCACGCCCGGTGCGCGCATCTTGGAAGCGGCATTCTTGACAAGAGAATGTTAGATTCGCGAAATGCGGATCACCGAGGCGGCGCAGGCGCTGGGTACTTCGCCCCGGATGCTCCGGTATCGCGAGTCGCTGGGGCTGCTTCCGCTTGGGCAGCAGCGGCGCTCCCGCGGCGACAGGGCCGGGCGCTTCCGCCCGGGCCCGGGCGGGGCAGGCCGAGACGGGGCAGGCCGAGACGGGGCGCGGCGGGACGTGGCGCGGCGGGAGAGCCGCCGCGCGGGCGGGCCGGGCGCGGCGCACCGACAGTTCACCGACGCCGACCTGGCCGCGGCGGCGCTGGGCCTGTCGATCGAGCGGCGGTATGACATCAGCCCGGCGGCGCTCGCCTTCGGGATCCGGGTGCTGGCCGACCCGCGGGTCCGGTCGGAGGTCGCCGAGCTGGGCCGGCGGATCGGCCGGATTCAGGCGCCCCCCGCCCGCGCGCTCGACTTCGAGCAGGAGCGGGCGCTGCGGCTGCTGCGGATGGATCAGAACAGGCCATGATCGTGCAGCCTTTTGGGGGTCCTGACCCCCAAAAGGCTGCACGATCATGGAGAGGAACGGACAGGAGGATGAGATGAGCGTGCGCATCGGTGCGGCCGACGCTGATCCGCGCGCCCGGCGTGCCGCTGCGCAAAGGCACCAGCATGCCCCGGCCGGGCAGCACCGCCCACAGGGTGCCCTGCGGTGAGATCCCGGCCGGCCCGAGCCGGGCGCCGAGCCGGCCGGCCCGATCCGGGCGCCGAGCCGGGGCGCCCACGACCGACAGCGTCTCCGGAGGCGGGTAGCGGACCCGCGCGCGGCGACGCCCGGTAGGTTCCCGGATGCTCCATAACTTTCTGGACGCGATCGCCGCGGCGGGGACATCATGGCAGCGTGGAGCATCTCAGCACGGGCGCGCTGGAAGTCGGCCTCGATGACGTCCGGGAATCGCCATCCGACTGCGGCACGGTCGAGCTGATCGTGCGTCGGCCCGCCGTCGACGAGCGCGAGGTGCTCGCCGAGGGTGCGCTCGATGTGCGGGTGGGCCTCGTCGGCGACACCTGGCGGGAGCGGGGCAGCAGCCGCACCGCGGACGGGTCGTCGCATCCGGATATGCAGCTGACCATCATGAACGCCCGGGCCGCCCTGCTGGTCGCCGGGGACCCGGCGCGCCGCCAGCTGGCCGGCGACCAGCTCTACGTCGACCTCGATCTCAGCACCGCGAACCTGCCGGCGGGCACCCGGCTGGCCCTGGGCTCGGCGGTGCTGACGGTGACCGACCAGCCGCACCGGGGCTGCGCCAAGTTCGCCGCCCGGTTCGGCGTCGACGCCCTGCGCTTCGTTAACTCCAAGGTGGGCCGCGGGCTGCGGCTGCGCGGCCTGAACGCCAGGGTCGTCGTGCCGGGAACCGTCCGCTGCGGGGACGCGATCCGCAAGCTGCCCGCCGAACAGCTTGCCCCAGGTCAGGCCGGGCACCCGCAGCAGGAACCCGCTCCGGCCACTCAGTCGTGAGCTAGGCCGGGCCGGGCGGAGCCGTTCATCAGCCGGGTGCGGTTGACGAACTAGACGAACTAGACGAACTAGAAGAGCATCGCCGAGTGCGACGTCCGGCTAGGACCGCTAACCGTGCTCGTCGGCCCCAACGGCAGCGGCAAGAGCAGCCTCCTCAACGCTCTCGCATTCCTCTCCCGCTCCGGCGTGAGCTAGCCCGGGCCCGCCGTTAGCGCTGCTGGCCGCGGCGCCGGGTACCGATCGCGGGCCAGGTCCGGCCGCCGCGCCACGATCGCCGGGCGGCACGTACCGCGGGGTCGGCGGTGTCGACGCGCGCCGGCTGGTACAGGTCGGGCTCGAGGAAGATGTGCTTCGCGATCGGGACCGCCGCCCGGATCCGGCGCTCGGCCGCGTCGATGCCCGCGGCGATGCTGGCCGCCGAATCGCTGCCGGCGACGGCGATCTTCGCGGCGACGAGCAGGGTTTCCGGCCCGACGTGCAGGGTGCGAAGGTGAATAACCCGGTCCACCTCGGGACCGCCCATGATCGCCGCGACGATCTTGCGCTCGCTGTCCGCGCTGGCCGACTCGCCGATGAGCAGGCTCTTCATCTCGACCGCGAGGACGGCCGCCACGCAGCCCAGCAGGACGCCGATCGCGATCGAGCCGGCCCCGTCCCACCGGCCGTTACCGGTGGCCGTCGCCAGCGCCACCCCGGTCAGGGCGAAGATCAGCCCGGTCAGCGCGGCCACGTCCTCCAGCAGGACCGCGGGAAGCTCAGGGGCCTTGGCCCGCCGGATGAAGCTCCGCCAGCTGGCCGTACCCCGGGACTGGTTAGACTCGCGGACCGCCGTGCGAAGCGAGAAGCTCTCCAGGGCGATGGCGATGAACAGGACCGCGAACGCGATGGCCGGGGAGGACACCTGCTCGGGCTGCCTGATCCGCTGGACGCCCTCGTAGAGCGAGAACACCGCGCCCATGGTGAACAGGACCAGGGCGACGATGAACGCGTAGAAGTAGCGCTCGGCCCCGAAGCCGAACTGATGCTCCTCGGTCTCCTCCTGCAGGGCACGCTGGCGGCCGAGCAGCAGCAGCGCCTGATTACCCGAGTCGGCCACCGAATGCGCGGACTCAGCTAGCAGCGACGCCGACCCGGTGATGAAGAAGGCCGCGAACTTTGTCGCGGCGATGCCCAGGTTCGCCGCGAGCGCGGCGATGACTGCCCGCTTCCCGCCGCTGTGCCCGCCGTGCCCGCTGTGCCCGCCGTGCCCGCCGTGCCCGGCGGCGGGCTGCGTCCGCTCGGCGCTGATCGGCGCTCACTCCTGCCGGTTTCCCGCGGCGGGATCGCGGGCCTCGTCGATCAGCAGCACGGGGATATCGTCGCGAACCGGATAGGCCAGGCCGCAGTCGGCTCCGGTGCAGACCAGCTCGCTGGCGGTCGCGTCGGCCCGCAGCGGCGCGTGGCATTTCGGGCAGGCCAGGATGTCGAGCAGCCATTCATCGATCTGCACTAAATCTCCCGTTATGCGTGTCCCGTTATGTGTGTCCCTGCGCCCTGGGCTAGCCACTGTGGACGATACGCAGCACCTCGGCGCGCAGATCCGCCAGGGTGCCAGCATCGGCCGCCTCCACGTTCAGCCGCAGCAGCGGCTCGGTGTTGGACGGCCGCAGGTTAAACCACCAGTCCGGCCCGGAGACCGTGAGCCCGTCGAGATCGTCCGTGCGCACGCCCGGCCGGGCGGCGAAGGCGGCCCTGACCTTCCCGGCGGCGGCCGCCTGATCGGCGACCTCACTGTTGATCTCGCCGGATGCCTCGTACCGGGCGTACTCCGTCAGCAGTTCCGACAGGGGCACATCGGCCGAGCCGACCGCCGCGAGCACGTGCATGGCCGCGAGCATCCCCGAGTCAGCGAACCAGAAGTCGCGGAAGTAGAAATGGCCCGAGTGCTCGCCGCCGAAGATAGCGCCCGACTCCGCCATCTTCGCCTTGATAAACGAGTGGCCCACCCGGGTCCGCACCGGGATGCCGCCGTGCTCGGTGACGATCTCGGGCACGGCGCGGGAGGTGATCAGGTTATGGATGATCGTCGCCCCGGGCTCGCGCGCCAGTTCCCGGACGGCGATCAGCGCGGTGAGCGCGGACGGCGACACGATCTCGCCGCGCTCGTCGACCACGAAGCACCGGTCAGCATCGCCGTCGAAGGCCAGCCCGAGATCCGCGCCACATTTGATAACGAGCTGCTGCAAATCGGCCATGTTACGCGGGTCGATGGGATTCGCCTCGTGATGGGGGAAGCTCCCGTCCAGCTCGAAGTAGAGCGGCTCCAGTTCGATCGGCAGTCCCGCGAACACCCGCGGGACGGTATAGCCGGCCATTCCGTTCCCGGCGTCGACGGCGACCTTGAGCGGCCGGTTACCGGACAGGTCCACCAGGGTCCGCAGGTACTCGGAGTACCCGGACAGCAGGTCGCGCTCGGTGATGTGCCCGGCCGGGCCCTCGTAGCCGGGCACGCCCGCGGCGACCATCTCGTGCAGCTCGACTAGCCCGGTCTCGGCGCCGACCGGGCGGGCGCCCGCCCGGCAGAGCTTGATCCCGTTGTAACGGGCCGGGTTGTGGCTGGCCGTCAGCATGGCGCCGGGGATGTCCAGGCTGCCGCTGGCGTAGTAGAGCATGTCGGTCGAGCCGAGCCCGGCCGAGATCACGTCCGCGCCCTGAGCCGCCGCGCCACGCCCGAACGCGGCGGCCAGCAGCGGCGACGACGACCGCATGTCATGTGCGGTGACCACGGCTCCGGCTCCGGTCAGCCGGACGAAAGCGGCCCCGATGGCCTCGGTGACCTCCTCGTCGAGTTCGTCCGGAACCACGCCGCGGATGTCATAGGCCTTGAAGATCTTCGCGTAATCGGCCACTTGGCCTGCCTCTCGCGCCGCCGTGATCGCGGTCGCTGCCGCGCTGTACGGGCACTGAGCCTACCGGCCGGCGGCTGCCGCTCGGGGGCATCCCCAGCCGGGGTCCTAGCCGCGGCGGCCGGGGTCGGGCGGCGCGGACCTGAGCACCCGCAGGTGGCCGCGGCGGCCGATCTCCACGCCCTGACCAACTGGCTCGGCCGGCTTGCGGGGAGTGGTCGCCTCGCGCACGGCGTTGGCAAGCGCCTCCAGATCGTCGGTCGCCTCGGCCTCGGCCTCGGCCGGGCCGGGTAGCCGGACCGCGTCCCAGCCGCGCGGCACGGTCAGCCGGTCCGCGTGGCTGGCGCAGAGGTCATAGCAGTGCGGTTCCACATAGGCGGCGAGCGGACCGAGCACCGCCGTGGAGTCGCGGTAGACATAGGTCAGCGTGTACAGCGCCACCTGCTTGCAGGCTGGCCGCGAGCAGCGGCGAGTACTCAACTGAGGCCCTGGGATCCGGCAGCAGCCGACGCTGGGCGGCCGGGCTCGCGTACGTCGCTCACAACGGCTGACGGTATCGACCGGCAGGCGGTAATGCCACCACCCGGGGCACTCTGCACGATCGTGTCTCGCAGACCCACAAAAGTCTGTGGGATACGCTCGGTTACCGTGCATGACGGCAAGAGCCGGGACCGGCCCGCCCAGGCGATCCGGCGACGCGATCGACACGGCCGTGGCCTGCGCGGACCGCTGGTTCCGATGGAGGTCCCGCTCTACCGCAGCCGCAGTGAGCGCTTCGATGACCTGGTTCTGCTGGCCGTCTCGCAGCTGGAGCCGCGGTGGGAGGCGGAGCTATCCGGCGTGGAGTTCGCCGTCGAGGAGATCCCGCCCGCCGACCTGGCCAGCGATGACCCCGAGCCGGTGCCGCTGGCGCGCCTGGACCAGGGATCCGCGGACGCCGGCAGCCCGGAGCACCCGGCCCGGCCCGCGCGCATTGTGCTCTACCGACGGCCGCTGATGGCTCGCGCCGACGGTGACGAGGAACTGGGGGAGCTCGTGCTCGATGTCGTGGTCGAGGAATTCGCGCGCCTGCTGGGCCTGGACCCGCAGATTGTCGATCCCGGCTACCCCGGCGAGGACTAAGCCGGTCCCGGCTCACCCGGCACCGTCACCGGCGCCGGCACCGGCTCCGGCGAGGACTGCCTAGCTAGCCGCCGGCTCCGGCTGCGGCTAGCGAGTCCTGCGTCGCCGGCAGCGGGACCCACGTCAGGGCGCTGGTCAGCGGCAGGATCGAGCGCACGACGCCGCCGGAGGTGATGACCCGGCCGACGTAGACGGGCCCCGAGCCGGCCGCCGGCGTCACTTCCACCGAGAAGGCGGCGGCCTTGGCGCCGCGGGGTGGCTTGATCGGCGTCACGACGGTATGGCCGGCGGCCACGTTCACGGTCGTGGCCGCCTGACCGGAGAAGGAGATCTTGGACGTCGCGGTCACGATGCGGACGGTGGCGGCGGCGCCGGGAGCGGAGATGACCAACGCCGCCGAGCCCGTCGAGCCGGCGGGGTTCGCTGCGGCGAGGCCCTGCTCGCTGACCGGCGCCGCGGCAGCACTGATGGCCCCGGGCGCCCCGGTAGCCCCGCCCGGCACCAGGATCGCGGCCGTTACCGGGACGCTGGAGGAGATCTTGATCGCGGCCGCCACGCCCGACAGCGACGGCAACTGAACGGCTACGGCGGAGTCGCCGGGCAGGTCGATGCCACTTCCGCCGGTGGGCTGGTAAGAGCCCTTGGCCGTGACGGCGGTGACCTTGATCTGAGCGTTGCCAGTGCCCGGCACCACGATGTAGAGGGCACGCGAGCCGACTGCGCCCGGCAGGCCGGGGATGACCAGGCTCGTCGACGGATCCTGCGCCGTCGGCAGCCAGCCGCCCGCGTCGGCCGCGCTATTGGTCTCCCGGACCGCTGCGGCCACCCGGCCGATGCTGGTGCTCACGTGCAGCGCCACGACTCGCGAGGTGCTCAGGAGCTTGTCCAGCGACTGGACGACCATGCCGTGCGGCGGAACGACGATTCCCGTGTCCGCGCTGCCCAGCAGCGGGCCGCTGTCGGTCAGCGCGCTGACTTGCACGTCGGCAGGCTGACTGTCGGTATTCATCAGGTACAGGTCGATGTGGGCCGCCGTGGCCACGCCCGGCCCGACAAACCAGAAGTCGGTGCCGGGTGCCGGGCACTGTGCGGTGACCAGCCCGCCCGGGCCGGTTTGCTCAACCTCGAGTCCCTGCGCCATCGTGCCCGTGGCCTGGACCATGACGCCGCCTCGGCCGGGCGTGGTGGTCACCCCGCCGCCGCTGGTACCGCCGCCGCCGGAGCCACCGCCCGGCGGGGTCTTCGTCCCGCCTGTCGTCAGCCGGGGCGGCGGAGCGGCGGAAACGGCCGACCAGTTAAGTACGTCAGGCGTCGTCACCGTGCGCACCGGTGCTCCGGCGGAAACGCCGCCGCCCGCCGGCAGTTGCGAGACCACGGCGCTGCCCTGGCCGGCCGCAGGGGGCGCTGCCGCGGACACCACCGCGGCGGCGGTGGCCCCTGTGGAGCCCGGCGCAGGGCACGCCCGGATCGCCGACGACACCGCGGCCTGGGACGCCTTGCCCAGTTGGACGCTGCTTCCGAGCGTGGCGGGATGGCTGAGCGTCCCGGCCCCGTACACGGCGGCCAGGCCAGCCAGGACCGCCCCGACCGACAGCAGCCGACTGCGGGAGCCCACTGGCAGGCGGCTCACCAGGTACCCCTCTCATCCCGTTCCTCGTGCTCGTCCTCGGGCGCGGGCCAGCGGCGGCGCGATCGCTCGTCCGGGTCCGGCGGAGGGGCACCGTAGGGCAGTTCCGCCGACGGCAGCGGCTCAAGCGAGTCGCCCGCGCCCGCCCAGCCCGACTGCTGGCCCTCCTGCCGCCAGTCCTGCTCATTGGCCGACCATGATGTCGGCTGGTCTTGAGCGGGCCACGACGTGGACTGCTCGCTGGCCGGCCACGAGGATGGCTGCTCCTGGCGCGGCGGCCACGACGATGGCGGCTCGCTGTCGGGCCACGAAGGCTGGGACTGCGGCTGCTGGGACTGCGGCTGCCGGGACTGCGGCCAGCCGGATTCCGGCCGACCGGGATCGTGGCGGACCTGGCCCGGCCGACCGGGATCGCGGCGGCCGGGATCGCGGCCAGCGAAGTCGGGCCGTGGCCGACTCGGCTGGGCGGCATCCTGCCAGCTGGCGGCCGGGCCGTACGCCGACTCGGGTTGACCCTCGTCCGGCCAGTTGCCGCCCGGAGTCGACGGTCGCGCCCCCGGCTGACCGCGGTACCTGCCGCCGCCGACGTCGGCCGGCCCGCGGCCTGGCTCCGCCGCGTAAGGTCCCGAGCGAGGCGGCAGGGCCGCCGATCCCAGCCGGTCCGAGTGTCGCAGAACCGGCTCTGGCACCTCGCCGGGACGCAGCGAGCCGCCCGGGGCGCCGGGTGCGGCGGAATCGTCCGGATACGGCCAGGCGCCCGTTGGCGACCGGACCGTGGCCGGTCGATCAGACGCCGCGCGATCCGCTGGAGCGCGATCGACCCGGCCATCAAACGCTCGTTCGCCGAACCCGCCGCCGTCGTAGGCGCCGCTGTCATAAGCGTGGCTGTCGAAGCCGCCGCTGTCGTACGCTGCGCTGTCGTACGCTGCGCCGCCGCGGCCGGAGGCGTCGGACACCGGGGCGCCGTACGCAGCGCCGCTGGGGACCGGGCGATGCGATGCCGGGCCACCATGGGCCTCATCCCCGTAGGCCGGGTCACCATAGGCCACGTCGTCGATGGCCGCGTCGTCGATGGCCGCGTCGTCAATGGCACGGGCGTCGTGGGCGCGGGCGTCGTGGGCGCGGGCGCCGAAAGCCGCGCGGCCGACCGCGGTGGGGTCCGGCCGTCCGCCTGTCCGCGGCGCATCGCCGGCGAACCGGTTGCCGGCACGCCAGGCCGCCCGGGACCCGGCCATCCGCGCTGCGGCCCGGCCAGCGCCCGCGCCAGCAGTGCCCGCGCCAGCAGGTGACGTGCCGGCAGGAACCGGGCCGACGGATTCGGGAGCGCCTGAGATCGTGTCATCCGGCCCGCGACGAGATCCCTGACCCGCGCGCCGGAGGCGCTGCGGCCCTGGCAGCACTGGCTCGTCCTGGCCCGACCGCCGTCCCCGGCGGCCAAGTCCGCGACCGCGAGACCGGCCCCGCCCGCCCTGCCGGTCGACATCCCTGGGCGGCAGCCCGCTCGCACCGGTCCTGCCCGCGGCGCTTCCCTCGCTGGGTGCGCTGGGTGCGCTGGGTGCGCTGGGTGCGCTGGGTGCGCCCTCCGACCCAGTGCCCTCCACCCCGGCGCCCTCCACCCCGGCGCCCTGCACGGGCTCGCTGCCGGATGCCGCCTGAGCCTCGCCGGCCGCCCGGACCCCGGGCAGCGCCAGCGCGGCCACGACCAGGGCAGCCAGCAACTCCGCCACCACGCCCGCCTCGCGGCCCAGCTGGCTGCGACCGACGTCGAGCGTGCCGCCGCCGCTGGGCAGCCGGAACGCCTGCGCCCAGCTGCCGGCGGGCGAGGACACGGCCTGCAGTTGGCGGCCGTCGAGCGTCGCGTGCCAGCCGCCGGCGGGCTCGGCCACGGTCAGGATCCCGCCCGCCGCCGGGGCCGCCGCTCCGGACACGCCGACCGGACCAGACGGCACCGCGACGACGTTGCCGTTCTGCTCCACCACGCTGACGCGGGACGGCAGGTTCCCGAGCCGCCATAGGTCAAACGACTGCGTCATGCTGACCGCGCGCAGCCCTTCGATGCCATCGAGGGTGCGCGCCAGGGCCGGGTCGACCGGGGCGCGCATCAGCACGAAGCCGATGTCGAACCGGGTGAGGACCAGCCCCTGGTCAACGGCCTGACCACCGGCCGGGGCGACGAGGGAGGCCACCGCCGTGCTCAGGGCGTGCTCGGCGGCCGGAACCGGGGTCAGGTCGCCGTCCCCGAGCGATGGGCCGTTCCCGCGCAGCAGCAGGTAGGAGACGTGCTGGCCAGCGGAGCTCAGGACCAGCGTGCGCGGCTGGTCGCCGTTCACCGCCGAGACCGAGACGAGCGCGGGCACGATCTGGCTGCTGGCCGGGCCGATCGGGCCCCTGACGCCGTGCAGCAGCCAGAACCCGGCCGCCAGGACCGGCGCCGAGCAGGCCGTGAGGGCCAGCAGGACGACCCCCAGGCCCCGCGCGCTGGCCACCCGGCGCAGCCCGCTGCGGCCGCCGGACAGCAGGCGGCCGAGTGAATCACCGCCCGCAGCAGCGGCCAGGAGCAGGCCGGCCGCGGCGATGGCCAGCGCGGCGCCCGGCCAGACGGCGACCGCCGGGCCGCCGACCGCGGGCCGGATCGATACCCGGCAGACGAGGGCTGCGATCAGCAGGCCCAGCACGGCCACGGTCCAGCCCGCCAGGACCAGGACCCGCCGCCGGGAGGCCAGCAGCGCGACGAAGGCGGCGACGACCAGGCCCCCGGTCACCCAGAACGGGGGCAGGCCCGGTCCGCCCGGGCTGAGCAGCATCAGGGCGCGGGTGGGCAGCTGCGCGCTGGCCAGGCCGGGCTGCTGGGCACCCGCCTCCAGGAGCAGCGTCGACGGATGCGCGGCGAGCTGGAAGGTCCACGGGATCAGCAGGGCCGGCGGGACGATCGCGACGATGGCGAGATTGCGCAGGATGGCCGGGCGGGCCGTGCGCAGCGCCAGCGCGGCCGCGATAGCGGCGAGCAGCGCGGTCGGCCACAGCAGCGGCACGAACGCCGTGGCGAACGCGAGCGCGAGCCCGGTGGCCCAGGCCGCCCGGCGGGCTATCCGGGGCGGCTGGCTGAGCATGCGGCCAGCCAGCAGCCCGATCAGCGGGATCAGCGCGAAGGCGGCGGCCGTACCCAGCCGGCCGGCCGAGAGGGCCCCGGTCGCGACCGGGATCAGCGCGTAGCTGGCCGACGCCCAGACCCGGACGGGCACCGAGGTGGTGACCCGGCGCAAGGCGAGGAAGGCGGCCATGCCCGCGATCGGGACGCTGCCGAGCAGGATCACGTCCACGGCCAGCCAGGCCTTGCCCATCAGCACGGTGGCCAGGATCGCCACGATCGCCAGGTAGGGCGGCGCGGCGCTCGGCGAGCCGATGCCGATCGGGTGCAAGCCCTGCAGGTATTCGCGCCACAGGCCCGAGGCGCCGCCGGTGGCCGGGAGCAGCGCGCCGCCGCCCAGGGTGCCCGCGCTCAGCAGCGATCGCTCGGCGACGGCGGTCACGATGATCAGGCCCAGGAACAGCAGCACGGCGGGACTGGTGATGATGCGCTGCATGAGCCCGTTGTCCACCAGCAGGAAGTCATCGTCGGTCGGGTCCTCGGTGGCGTGGTGCGAGCCCGCCGTGTCCTGCTGCGCCGAGCCCGACATGGCCGCGACGAACTCGGCGACCCGCCGCAGCGACCGGCCGGGCGGGAGATCGGCTCGCAGCCGCCCGTACGCGGCCTTGCGGCCCCTCGCCCGCATGCGGCGCACGCGCAGCAGGCGCAGCGGATGACAGAGCACCGAGGCGACCGCGGCCATCTCGTCCAGCGCCGCCGTTGCGCGCTTGGCGACCAGGAAGAACAGCGCGCGCAGGACCGACACCGCGACGTTGCCCGCCATCGACCGGAGCATCGGGCCGGCCGGCAGGTTCCCCGCCAGGGTCAGCAGCGCGTTGCGCCGGTCCAGCAGCTGGGATCGCCGGCCGACCGACGCGGCCCGGCGCCGCCGGGCCATGGCCTGCAGGTGGAAGACCACCGCGTCGGTAATGACGCGGACCCGGTAGCCCGCCGCGTGCACCCGCCAGCAGAGGTCGATGTCCTCCCGGAACAGGCCCATGCTCGTGTCAAAGCCGCGGACCAGGTCCCACACGTCGCGCCGCACCAGCATGCCGGGGCTGCCCACGGCCAGGGTGTCGCGGTCTCCGTCGTGCTGGCCCTGATCGACCTCGCGGGGCTCGATCCCGGTGATCCTGCGGCCCACCGTGTCGATCGTCAGGCCGGCCTCGAGGATCACGTCGCGGTCCGACCAGTCCATGACCTTGGGCCCGAGCACGGCGGCCTTGGGCGTCTCGGCGGCGCCGCGCAGCAATTGCTCGAGCGCGTCGGGCGCCGGCTCGCAGTCATCGTGCAGCAGCCAGATCCACTCGACGCGCTCGTCACGATCGCGGGAGGAGCGGACGGGCACGTTGGCGTTGGCCGCCTTGTGCTGGAGCGCCTTGGCTATCGCGGCGCCGTAGCCGGTCGCCCGGTCCATGCCGAAGACGACGCTCTGGCCCAGCTTGGCGGCCAGCACCGCGCCGCTGCGATCCCGGCTGCCGGTGTCCACGGCCACCACCCGCTGCACGGGCCGGGTCTGCTCCAGCAGGCCATCGATGACATGCGGGAGCCAGGCGGCGCCGTCGTGAGCGACGATGACCGCCGTGACCACATGCTGCGGATACGTATCGTTCGGCGCCAAGGGGTCCGCTTGCTGCTTCCAGGTTTCGCTGGCAAGCCCGCCGGGTAAAGCCGCGGTCTTGCCCGGGCAAAGGTACCCGTGAACAATACGCGAACCAGGCCGACGCCGACGGGCAGACGCAATGCTTGCCAGGCCACCATGCTTGCCAGGCCTTGCCAGGCCACACCGCAATGCTTGCCGGGCCACCGCGGTGCTCGTCAGGCCGCCGCGCCCGGCTGGATCTCCCCCGAGGATCCCCTTCCCGCTAGACCGCCTGCCGCTTGAGCCTGCGCCGCTCGCGCTCCGACAGCCCGCCCCAGATGCCGAACCGCTCGTCGTGCTCCAACGCGTATTCGAGGCACTCCGCCCGGACCTCGCAGCTCCGGCACACCCGCTTCGCCTCTCTCGTGGAACCGCCCTTCTCCGGGAAGAACGCCTCCGGGTCGGTCTGCGCGCACAGCGCCCGGTCCTGCCAGCCGACCTCCTCGCCATCATCAGCGCCGATGTCAAACCCCTCGTGCACCAGCGAGACGATGATGTCTGCCACAGCGCACCTCCTGCCCGATCAATAGCCCCGTTGTCCCGCAGCCGTGCCCCGGCGCGCGAATTACACAACTGAAATTACACGCGCGTGTCTTGGCTCTCGTCAAGCGGGATACGTGATAATGGCCACCCTGTTGCGCAGGGATGAGGGGAAAGTCCGGCCGAGATTTTCCACGCGTGGCGCTGCCTCAGCGCCCGGTTCCGCCGCCCAAGGACGCAGACTCCCGGCATGTCCGAAATATGGCGCCGACCAGCGCCCCGGGCTGCGCCGGCCAGTGCCGCGGACGGGAGCGACCAGTGCCAGAAAGCCTTCAGACGGGGCTCGCGACGCCGGGCCGTTCCCGGGTTGCGAGACTTCCTGAATGCGCATCACCGTTCTGGCCGGCGGCGTAGGTGCCGCCCGCTTCCTGCGCGGTCTCAAGGCCGCGGCTCCGGACGCCGAGATTACGGTCATCGGCAACACCGGCGACGATATAGTCCTATTCGGCCTGCACGTCAGCCCGGACCTCGACACCGTCATGTACACCCTGGGCGGCGGCATCAGCGAGGAGCGCGGGTGGGGGCGGGCCGACGAGACCTTCACCGCGCTACCCGAACTGGCCGCCTACGGGGCCGGGCCGGACTGGTTCAGCCTCGGCGACCGGGATATCGCCACCCACATCACCCGCACCGCGATGCTGAGCGCGGGCGCCACGCTGTCGGAGGCGACCCGGCGCCTTTGCGAACGCTGGCAGCCCGGCGTCATCCTGCTCCCCATGTCGGACGACCGGATCGAGACTCATGTGGTTATCGACGAGGGCGCCGGCCCGCGCGCCGTGCACTTCCAGGAATGGTGGGTCCGGCTGCACGCCGCCGTGCCCGCGCAGCAGATCGTGGCGACCGGGGCGGCGCAGGCCACGGCCGCACCCGGGGTGCTGGCGGCGATCCAGGCCGCCGACTGCGTCCTGTTCCCGCCCTCCAACCCGGTCGTCAGCATCGGCACGATCCTCGCGGTGCCGCAGATCGCCGCGGCCCTGGCGGCCAAGACCGTGGTCGGGGTGTCCCCGATCATCGGTGGCGCTCCGGTGCACGGCATGGCCGATGCCTGCCTGACCGCGATTGGCGTGCCGACGACGGCGGCGGCCGTCGCTGCCCATTACGGGGCGGGCCTGATCGACGGCTGGCTGGTCGACGAGCGCGACAAGGCGGCGGCCGACGCACCCGAACTCGGCGGCATCGCGGTGCGGGCACTGCCGCTCTACATGACGGACCTGACGGCCTCCGCCGAGATAGCCCGCGCGGCGCTCGAGCTCGCCGGGGAACTTGCCCGCCCGAAAGGTTCCCGATGAGCAGCCAGCCCGGTGCCAGCCAGCCCGGTGCCAGCCAGCCCCGTGCCAGCCAGCCCCGTGCCAGCCAGCCCCGTGCCAGCCAGCTGAGCGTCCTGCCGGTGACCGGGCTGCCCGAGATCGGGGCCGGCGCGGACCTGGCGGCGCTCATCACCGGCGCCGCGCCGGACCTTCGCGACGGCGACATTCTCGTCGTCACCTCGAAGATCGTCAGCAAGGCGGAGGGCCGGGTCGTGACGGGCGACCGGGAGGCCGCGATCGACGCCGAGTCCGTCCGGACGGTCGCCCGGCGCGGTCAGACCAGGATCGTGGCGACCCGGCACGGCCTCGTGCTCGCGGCGGCCGGGGTGGACACCTCCAACACAGCGCCCGGCACCGTGGTCCTGCTGCCGGCCGATCCCGACGACTCGGCCCGCAGGCTCCGGCAGGCCGTCGAGGCGCGCCGCGGGATCAGCGTCGGCGTGATCATCAGCGACACGCTGGGCCGGGCCTGGCGAACCGGGCAGACCGACACCGCGATCGGCGCGGCCGGGCTGCTGCCGCTGCGCGACCACCGCGGCCAGGCCGACACCTTCGGCAATCCGCTTGAGGTGACCGTGGCAGCCGTGGCCGATGAGATCGCCGCGGCGGCCGACCTGGTCAAGGGCAAGACCAGCCAGATCCCGGTCGCCATCGTGCGCGGCCTGCCCGAGCTCGTGACCACCGCCGACGGCCCGGGCGCGGCGGCGCTGATCCGGCCCGCGGCCGAGGACATGTTCCGGCTGGGCGCGGCCGACGTGCTAGCCGAGCGCCGGACCGTGCGGGAGTTCACCAGCGAGCCCGTCGACCCGGCGGCCGTGCGCCGGGCCATCGCCGCCGCCCTGACTGCCCCCGCGCCGCATCACAGCACCCCGTGGCGGTTCGCCGTCCTGCAGTCCGCGGCGGCTCGGACCGCGCTGCTCGACGAGATGCTCGCCGCCTGGCAGTCGGACCTGCGCGGCGACGGCTTCACTGCCGAGCAGATCGCCCGCCGAGTCCGGCGCGGTGAGCCGCTGCGCCGGGCGCCGCTCATCATCGTGCCGTGCCTGGTCACCGACGCCGCGCACGGCTATCCCGATGAACGTCGTAACGGCGCCGAGCGGTCGATGTTCGTCGTCGCGATGGGGGCCGCCGTGCAGAACCTGCTCGTTGCCCTGGCGATCGACGGGCTCGGCTCCTGCTGGGTGTCCAGCACGCTGTTCTGCCAGCCGGTCGCCGCCGCCGCGCTCGGCCTGCCGTCCGGCTGGGAGCCCATGGGCGCCATCGGGGTCGGCCATCCGGTCGCGCCCGCGCCGCCCCGGCCCGGCCGCGACCCGGACGGCTTTACGCTGACACTCTGACGGCGTCCCCGTGGTTACGGCAGAGTGGTTATGGCAGAGTAGTTACCGGCTGCAGTTACAGGGACTTGATGATCTTCTGCAGCAGGCTGGCCGAGTCGGCCGGCGTCTCGGCCTCGGCGCTGAGGCGGTTCATGACCTCCATGTAGTTATCCACCTCATCGCGCCGGTCTAGGTAGAGCGCGCTCGTGAGCTGCTCGATATACACGATGTCCGGGAGGTCGGGCTCGGCGAACCGCAGGATCGTGAACGAGCCGCCGGCCGCAGGGTGGCCACCGCGGCTGAAGGGCATGACCTGGAGGGTGACGCGGGGATACTCGGTCACCGCCACCAGGTGGCGCAACTGGGCGCGCATCACGTCACGGCCGCCCACCGGCCGCCGCAGGGCCGACTCGTCGATCACCGCCCAGATCCTCGGGGAATCGTCGGCGGTGAGCAGGTCCTGGCGCTGCATCCGCAAGCCGACCCGGCGCTCGATCTCGCCAGCGGACGCCGCCCGGTGGCCGAGCATGGTGACGGCCCTGGCGTAGCCATCGGTCTGGAACAGGCCGGGCACGAACTGCAGCTCATAGGTTCTGATCAGGGATGTCGCCTGCTCAAGGCCCACGTAGGACTCGAACCAATCCGGCATGATGTCGTCGTACTTGGCCCACCAGCCCTGGTTATTGGCCTGCCGGGCCAGAGCGAGCATCCGCTGCCGCTCCTGCTCGTCGCCGACACCGTAGAGGCTGAGCAGGTCCTCGACATCCCGCTCCTTGAAGCCCACCCGGCCGTGCTCAACCCGGCTGATCTTGGACCGGGAGGCCCGGATCTCGTATCCCGCCTGCTCCGGCGTGAGGCCCTTGGCCTCCCGGAGGCGGCGCAACTGGATCCCCAGCAGCATCCGCAGCACCGTAGGGCCGCCGCGCGGCTGCTCAACGGCGGGACCGGCGGGACCGGCGGGCCACTGACTACCCGGCTGAATCACGCTCATGTTCGCTCCCGGAGCGACTGGTGGAGACCCCACGGCCCCACATCCCCCCCAACGACACTCGTCACATTGCGTCCCTGCCGACGTCACGCTGGCTACGTCACGCGCCTGGACCGCGCCGATCTGTGCCATTGGACACACCTTTTGATGAGCCGGCCGAACCCGGCCGGCTCATCACCGGTGCACCGTGCACGATATCACCCACGGCACCAATTGGCCGCCGCCCGACTTATCGGATGTAGGACAAGAGTCCTACATCCTGCGGACATCGCCGAACATGCGCCGCCGACCCTCACATCGCCAGGTCATCGAACTCGCCGTTACGGACCCCGGCGACGAAAGCCGCTACCTCCGCCCGCGTGTAGACCAGCGCCGGACCGGAGGGATGACGGGAGTTTCGGACAGCGACTTCCCCTCCTGGCAGCGCGGCCAGCTCCACGCAATTGCCACTGGGGTTGCTGGCCTGGCTCTTGCGCCACCGCGTCACCCCCAGTTGGTCGGCCGGGACCCCGTTAGCGAACTGCATTTTCTCTCCCTCGACTGGTACTGTTACGCACGAAGCAAATGCACGTGCACTTGCACGGAACGAACGAGCGGTGCGCGTAGCAGGATAACAGGCAGGTGCACGTGCAGGTGCGCTTGCAGCGGGCTCGTGCATGAGGCAGGATTCGACGTGGCCGAGAGTGCCCAGTAGCGATGGGGTTTCCCATAACTGTGACCACAGCACACCCAGTTCATCAGCTATCCGGCTCGGCAGTCGGCCCGGCCAGCTGGCGCTGGCTGCACCGTGCCGCCGAGATGGCCGCCCTGGCGACTGGGAGCGGGCCGCTGATGTCCGGCACGGCCGCGACGGGCTGGACGTGGCTGCCGAGGGTCGCGATTCGGACACCGGGTACCGAGCCGGGCTCGATCTCCGCAGCCAGGAAGTTCGCGGCGATGACCATGCAGCGGTGGGGCGTCGCCGACCGCGAGGCCGACGTAGCGGTCGTCGTGTCCGAACTGCTCTCCAACGCCGTCCGGCATGCTCTGCCGCTGGCGCCCGACCCTCCGGACCGGCCCATCCGGCTCGGGCTGCTGCACTGGGGCCCGAGCATCATGTGCGCCGTCGCCGACCCGAGC
Organism: Streptosporangiaceae bacterium; assembly: GCA_035532295.1. Lineage (GTDB taxonomy): Bacteria > Actinomycetota > Actinomycetes > Streptosporangiales > Streptosporangiaceae > DASUBV01. Next base: position 295 of record DATKRH010000095.1, on the reverse strand, counting down.
GAGCAGGCGCCGGTGCCCAGGGAGCCACGCTGGCTGGAGGAGAGCGGTCGCGGGCTGCATGTCATCGCCTCGCTCAGCGATCAGTGGGGCACCTGCCCGGCGCCCGGCCAGCCGGGCAAGGTGGTCTGGGCGACCTTCAGGACCCCGTACTAAACGGCGGACTAGCGGAACGGATTGGTGACCCGGACTCCGGCGTAGTCCTGGCCGTCGCCCAGGTCTTCGGACAGGACTTCTGCGCAGCCCATCGCGCGGGATGCCTCTATGATCGCGGAGTCCCAGTATGAGAGTTGGAACC
>DATKRH010000094.1:0-10152 GCA_035532295.1 Streptosporangiaceae bacterium | reverse complement strand
GCAGCGGGCGCTCAGGCATGCTCGTCTCGATGTGCCGGGCGCGGGCCGGCAACGCCACGGAACCTGCGAGAACGGTGGATACATGGGCGGCTTGACAGAAGACCCGGCGTTTCTGGCGACAACATTCGTTGTCATCGACTTCGAGACGACGACCCCCGCGGGCTACCCGGCCCAGCCCATCGAGGTTGCTACTCTCGCGCTCCGATACGGGGAAGGCACGTGGAAGGGGGCCGGCAGAAGTGCATCTCTCATCCGGCCGCCCGCGTTCGCCCCGGTAACGCCAGCCGATACGGCCCAAACCGGCCTGACCCCCGAGCAGTTGAGGCAGGCCCCCACCCCGGCCGACGCGCTGGGCGCACTAGACCGGCGATTCACGGCGGGCAACCGGTACCTGCTGGTGGCTCAGCACGCCGCCACCGAGGCCAACGTCATACACAACCAGCGCGAGCACTGCCCGGCGCTGGCCCGCGTTGACTTTCTTGACACGATCCCGTTTGCCAAACACCTCGTCCCAGGTCTGCCGAACTATAAACTCGACACGCTGCTGGCGCATTTCTCCATCACGCAGCCGGCGGATCGCCACAGGGCCTACGCCGACGTCGATATCACCGCGCAGGTGTTCTTCCGGCTCGTCAGCGCCGCGGGCGAGAATGCTCAGCTCAGCGATCTCGCGGCTCTGGTGAAAATCGCGGGCCGCACGGCCAGGTGCAACATGCCCGTCCAGGGCGGTTTGTTCGACATCTAGCCTCCGGCGGGAGAGGGCATAAGCACAACCGGTCTGAGATAGGACGGTGCTCATTCTGATGATCAAGGAACAATCGGACCGCGACGAGGTCCCGTTCTGGTTCGATCCGCTGTGCCCCTGGGCGTGGATCACCTCGCGCTGGCTCCTGGAAGTCGAGCAGGTCCGGCCGGTGCGCGCCGATTGGCGGATCATGTCGCTGGCCTACCTGAACCTCGTCCAGCGCGAGGGCAAGGGACTCAGCGAGGACTACCTGAACCTGATGACGAAGGCATGGGGTCCGGTGCGGGTCTGCGCGGCAGCCACTGAGCACGGTGGCCGCGGCGTGCTCGGGCCGCTGTACACCGCGATCGGCACCCGGCTTCACAACCAAAGACGTCGCGACGATCCCACCGTTATCACCGAGGCTCTCGCGGAGGCGGGCCTGCCCGGCTCGCTGGCCGCGGCCGCGGCAAGCACGGAGTTCGATCAACTCATCACCGACTCGCACGACGAGGCATTCAACGAGGTCGGCCTCGATGTCGGGACGCCCGTTCTCCGCATTGGCGGCACGGCCCTGTTCGGCCCCGTGATCACACCGGCCCCTCGCGGTGAAGCTGCCGGACGACTCTGGGACGGCCTGGTCATGGTCGCCGGGACGGACGGCTTCTTCGAGCTCAAGCGGAGCCGGGACCGCAAACCGTCCTTCGAGTGAGTGGACACAACAGCCCGGCCGACATCGGCCGAGGCTGCGACCGTCGAGGCTCCGCGTTCGGTCCGACAAGGAGGCCAGCAACGACCGCGGAGCCTCGACGTGCGCACCGCGATCCGGCGCCGCTGCCGACCGGAAGTGTCAGCGGGGACCCGGTCAGCCGATCCGGGCCGGCGCGCTGACCGCTCGCGCAATGCGGTGCCCGACAAGGCGCTCGGCCACGGCGAGCGGATACCATGCGGCACCCCGCACCTCGGACTCCTGGATGCGCCCCACGTCCGCATGCGCCGTCACGAAGGAGTACCCGATGTCGAGGTGGCAGTGATCCGGCTCGTCCTTCGCCGGTCGTGCCGGAACCCTGCCGTACTCGATGTAGACGGGGGTCTGCGACGCTGGGAAGACCTTGCCGGGGTCAACACCGGTCTCCTCCGCCAACTCGCGCACTGCCGCGCCGATCAGTGTGGTATCAGTCGGCTCAAGGTGGCCTCCAGGCTGCAACGTGATCCCGTACGCGCGGTGCTCGACAAGCAGGATCGCGGCGTCACCGCGGACCAGCAGCGCACCGACAGTCACGTGCATCGGAAAGTTCCGCCGCGAGGCGAAATCCCCTCCTTGAGACAGCAGTTGCACCGGCTCAGACAGCAGCGCGGCCTCGTCCGGGTAGCACGCGAGGTAGGCGGAAAGCGCGCTGGAGATGTCCGAGTCACTGATCGCCACAGGCTGCCCCCGCACCAGCCCGAGAACACAGCTCCCCGGGACCACCTGCTCGGATTTGAGCGACGAGACGCGACACAGCCAGCTCCGTAGAAGCGCACGGCGTACGAGGAAGCTCGCACTCTACAAGCGGGGCCTGAGCGGTGCGCGCATGCCACGCCGGGAAGCAACAGGGGGCAGGTCTCCGAGCAGTCCGTGCAGGGCGTGATCGAAACAGGCTGGCTCCAGCTGGCTCAAGCCGCCTGGACCTCTCGTGAGCCCCACAAAAATCCCACAAGTCCATGTCACGGACCGGCCCCACAGGTCCCCCACGGACGAAACGGCATTCCGCGGCACACCCCGGCACGCATGTTAAAATAGTGCCGAAATCATCGCCTGACCAGGGGAAACCCAGGTCAGCTGCGGAGACATCCGTGCTGGTGATGGTGGTCAGGGGCGGGGTCGAACCGCCGACCTTCCGCTTTTCAGGCGGACGCTCGTACCAACTGAGCTACCTGACCTCGGCCGGGCCATCGGCACCGGATCGAAGGATCTGGCACCGACCCGAGCGGTCCTGACGGGATTTGAACCCGCGACCTCCACCTTGACAGGGTGGCGAGCACTCCGAGCTGCTCTACAGGACCATCGTGTGCTGACTCTCGCCAGCCGTACCACTACCGCCGCACTGCCAGTATCTCACTCACCAGCAGTGCCCCCAACGGGATTCGAACCCGTGCCGCCGCCTTGAAAGGGCGGTGTCCTAGGCCGCTAGACGATGGGGGCTCGACGGTTACCGCCGCCGTGCCCGTGGCGCCCGCCGTCGGGGGACGCGCCCCAGCATAGAGGACAACCAGTGCGCTCAGCAAAGCGATCGAGCCGCAGTAGCCGCGCCAGGAGCCGCCGTCGCCCGGAGCGGCTCGCTGGGCAGCGAGGTCAGCAGCCCGGGACGCCCGCTGGCGGGCAGGTCAAGCGGCCGCCCCCTCGCATAACGCAGCGCTAGCGCGACTGGTTCTTGTTCACCAGCCGCTCGACTATCGACTCCTTCTCCCCCTCCTCCGGGACAACCGCCCAGGCGACCACGTACACCAGGACCCCGATGAACCCGAAGAACGAGGCGATCACGAAGATCAGCCGCACCACGTTGGCGTCGATGCCGAAATAGCTGCCGATGCCGACGCACACACCCGCCAGCATTCGGCCGTCTCGCTTGCGCTCCAGCGTCTTGCTACCGATGTCATTCATATGTCCATGATGCCCCTGGCGCCGCCCATGATGCGCCTGACACCCCCGCGGGACTGCCGGGCGCCGAGCGCGTTTTACGCTTGCGGCAAGCGCGCTACCGGCGTGCCCCGCAGAGAGGACCAGTCATGCCTCGGATCACCGACCCCGCAGCCGCGGTCGACCTGCTCCGCGTCGACGATGAACTGACCGAGGAAGAGCGACTGGTCCGCGACACCGTCCGCGATTTCGCCGCGAAGCGGATCATGCCGTACATCGCCGACTGGTTCGAGGCGGGCACGCTCCCCCGCGAGCTGGCCCCTGAGCTCGGCAAGCTGGGCCTGCTCGGCATGCACCTGACGGGCTACGGCTGCGCCGGGATGGGCCCGGTCGCCTACGGTGTCACCTGCCGCGAGATGGAGGCCGCCGACTCCGGCCTGCGCAGCCTGGTCTCGGTCCAGGGGTCCCTGGCCATGTTCCCGATCTGGAAGTACGGGTCGCAGGAGCAGAAGCAGGAGTGGCTGCCGCGCATGGCGGCCGGCGAGGCGATCGGCTGCTTCGGTCTCACCGAGCCCGACCATGGCAGCGACCCGTCCGGCATGACGACCCATGCCACTCATAACGGACCGGACTGGGTACTCAACGGCACGAAGATGTGGATCACCAATGGGTCGATCGCCGACATCGCCGTGGTGTGGGCCGCCACTGACGAGGGCATCCGCGGTTTCCTGGTCCCCCGCTCCGCGAGGGGCTTCACCTCGCGCAACATCCACAAGAAGATGTCGCTGCGCGCCTCGGTGACCGCGGAGCTGCACTTCGACGACGTGCGGCTGCCCGCCGACGCGGTGCTGCCCGGCGTCCAGGGGCTGAAGGGCCCGCTGTCGTGCCTGTCGGAGGCGAGGTTCGGCATCGTCTGGGGGGTGACCGGCGCGGCGCGCTCGTGCTTCGAGGCCGCGGCGGACTATGCCCGGACCCGGGAGCAGTTCGGCCGCAAGATCGGCGGCTTCCAGCTGACCCAGGGCAAGCTCGCGTGGATGCTCGCGGACCTGCAGCGGGCCCAGCTCCTGGCGCTGCACCTGGGCCGGCTGAAGGTGGCGGGCAAGATCACCCCGGAGCAGGTCAGCCTCGGCAAGATGAGCAATGTCCGGACCGCCATCGAGATCGCCCGCCAGGCCCGCACCATCCTGGGCGCCAACGGCGTGACCCTGGAGTACCCGGTCATCCGGCACGCGAACAACCTGGAGTCGGTGCTGACCTACGAGGGCACCGAGGAGGTCCACGCCCTCGCCCTGGGCCAGGCCATCACCGGCATCTCCGCCTACCGCTGATACTTCACCGTGACGTGCTGGAAGCCCAGCGCGCTGAGCATGCCGGTCAGCATGGCCGAGGTGTTCCTCCGCGCGTCGCCGAGCAGCGGGCCCCGCTGGGCCGCGGCCTGGATCTGGCGCTGGGCATCGATATAGACGGCCTGCTGGCTGTTGGGGTTGCCGCCGAAGAAGCTGTTGAGCCGGTCGACGAGGCCCTGCTGCTCGGCGAACACGTAGGACTGTCTGACGTTGAGCACGGCCGGCTCTAGCCGCGGCGGCGGCAGGGTAATCGTTACCGAAGATCTTTTCTGAGAGACCTGGATGGCCGGTCCCCTGAGGCGGGAGAAATCGACGTAGGCGATGTCGGTCCCGTCCCCGATGAAAAGCGTCTGGCTGCCGGCCAGGAATGACGGCAGGAATGACGTCTTCCTGGTCAGGTCCACGACGACCTGGTACGAGCCGCTCGCCGCCTCGTAGCGGCTCAGCGCGGTGATCGACTTCAGCACGACGGGCCCGTTACGCACGGTGGCGGTCTCGGCGAACGGGTTACGCAGCCTGGGCAGCAGGTGCACGACCGACAACACGAGCAGCAGGACCGCGGCCGCCACGACCAGGGCCGCCAGGGCGGCGAGTCGTCCGGTCAGCCCGTTGCCGGGGATGCGCACCATGACGTGCCTCCCGTTCCTTTGGCGCGCCACCGGCCGGCACGCGATTAGTCGGCAGCTGACCTATTACCCGGCAATCTGGTGACGATTCATCCGTTCACGTTTGCGGTCGGCTGGAAATGGCACCTACACGACAGTAACCACCCCTGACAAGGCTGCGGAGGTCGACATGGCCCGGCGCTATGAAGGATCGGCGAGACGCTGGCCGTGGCGCAGGCGGCGGCACCGCCGGCGGCGAGCCGTGGGCTGCCTGCTCTGGCTGCTGACGCTGCTGCTCATGCTGTTCGTCCTGGCGTGGCTGTTCGGCGGATTCAGGCCCGGCTCCAGGGTAGGCGGCGGCCCGGCCCGGGCCGTGCCCTCGGCCCGAGCCCAGGGCGCGCCCGGGGCCCTGCTCACCACGCATCCGGGGTGGGCCGGCGGGATGCGAGGATCGATCTCATGAGGAAGGCATCGCCCGTGACCGACAACGCCGACGCTTCACGGTTCGAGCTGGCCACCGACGGTGGGCTCGCCGAGCTGGTGTACCGGCGCCGCGCCGACCGGCTCGTCCTGGTCCACACGGGAGTTCCGGCGGCGCTGGGCGGTCGCGGCCTGGGCGGCCAGCTCGTCGAGGCGGCCGTCCGCCGGGCCGCCGATGAGGGGCTCACCGTCGTCCCGCTCTGCTCGTTCGCGCGCTCCTGGCTCGAGCGCCATCCGGACACCGCCGCGAAGGTCACCATCGCCTGGGGTGGCGAGACCGCCGCGTGAGACGCGGCCGACCCGGGCGGTATCCCGGCCTGGTCCGCCCCCGGCGCCTGCCCGTTAACCGTTAACCCGTGCCCTCCAGCCCGGTGAGGTAGGCGGCGACTGCGACTTTTCCGTTCGTCCGCGCCCAGCCCGCCGGCGTCGACCGGTAGCCGGCGTCCCTCAGAGCCGGGTCGGCCCCGAGTTCCAGCAGCAACTCGACCATGGCCATGCTGCCGTTCCAGGCGGCCTCGTGCAGCGCGCCGTTGCGGGGCCCGGCCCGGCGCAGCGCGTTGACGTCGAAGCCGGCCGCCGCCAGCAGCCGGACCGCGGCCGGGCGATCCTGCTCGGCCGCGTCGACCAGCAGGTCAGGCTCGCGGGCGACCGCCTCGGCGGCGATCCCCGGGTCGGCGGTGCGCAGCGTGCGGACCTGCCGCTCGTCGCCCGCCATGCAGGCGCCGAGGAACGACAGCACGGGGTCCGGCTCCGGCGCGGGCCCGGTGGCGGCCAGCAGGTCCAGCACCTCGTGGTGGCCGCCCATCGTGGCGAGCTGCCAGGAGTCGTGCTGGCCGTACACCGGGTGCCGCGTGCCCAGGCCGGCCGGGTCGGCGCCGTGCGCCAGGAGCAGCGCGACCCGCGCCGGGAGGTTCTTCGCGACCGCCTTGATCAGCTCCTGGTCCAGCAGCTGGCGGGGCGAGTGGTGGGCCGGTGCCAGCCGCCGGTGCCACGGCCCGCCGTCTCCGGCGCCCAGGCCGTAGCGCAGCAGCAGCCGCAGGTAACCGTCGTCGGGCGGCGATTGCAGGCCGCAGTTGTAGAGCGCCTGGCTGTCGTTGGCGTCGGCGCCGGATTCCAGCAGCAGCGTGGCCAGCTCCAGCGCCTGCGGGTGGGCGGGCGGCGCGCCCTCGCCCCGGCCGAGCGCCCCCGCCAGTGCGGTGAAGGGCGATGGCAGGCCCGCCCACAGGTAGCCGGCGTTGGGGTCGGCGCCCGCGGCCAGCAGCAGGCGGGCTGCCTCCAGCGTGGACCGGCCCGGCCGGGGGGAGACGACCCGCGAGTAGGCCGCGTAGAGCAGCGGGTCCCAGTCGAACGGGCCGCCCTGGCGGCGGGCCAGCGCCGGATCGGCCTGCAGCAGGGCGCTCACGTTCTCGTGCTCCCCGGCCGCGGCGCTGGTGTAGATCGAGGCGAGTGCCACCTCCGGGTGCTCAGCCAGGATCTGGCGCGCCTGCTGGACCCTGTCCGGGTCGTACCCGTCGTAGATCAGGCAGGCGAGCCGGAGGAAGTCATCGGCCAGGCTGGCGGGGCCGGCGGCCGCGGCCGCCACCGGGCCGCCAGTCGGCTGGACGTGCGGTGAGCGGGAGTACTCGGCGACGACCGCCAGATGCTGGCGCAGCCGGGGCCAGCTCGGGAATCCGTACTGGCGGGCGATGACGAGCTGTGCGTCGGCGCGGGAGAGGGCCGTGAGCCTCGGATCGCCCGGCGGGACCGACCCGAGCCGCGGATGGAACTCCGCGACGGTATCGAGCGCACCGGGCAGCCCGGCCTGGACGAGCTGCTGCAGGGTCCTGGCCTGGTTCCGGAGGTTCTCCAGGCTGGGGCGGGCAGGAAGCGGGATGACGGGCACGGGCTTAGCCCTTTCCGCGGACCGGAGGCGCCCTGCGCGCCCGTCCTCACGATAACTCGCTACCGACCGAGCGGGCGGGGTAGACAGCGGGAGGGGTAGACAGACAGCCAGACAGCATCGTTACCTGGATCGGGGGACCGGATGGCCATCAAGATCACCGTGACGGTGGATGAGGAGCGCCAGCGACAGAGCGGGGCGGACGAGCAGGCCCCTGATGAGATCATGGCCCTCATCGGCGCGATGCGGGCCGATGGTCGGCTGAGCCTGCAAAGCAGGAACTACTGGCTGCCCGTCATGGACCTGACGGTACGGCCAAGCCCGGCCTGAGAGCCGCCGCCGACCCGTCGCCGACCCGCCGCCGACCCGGCCTGAGAGTTTTCGAGGAGACCGCTGATGCCCGCGTGGATCTGCCGCACCTGCGGCGTCCAGTACCCCGACACGGGCCAGCCGCCCGGCGGCTGCCCCATCTGCAACGACGAACGCCAGTACGTCGGCTGGGGCGGCCAGCAGTGGACCACCATGCCGGAGATCGCCGGGGCGCATGCGGTGGTCCTGCGCGAGGAGGAGCCCGGCCTGGTCGGCGTCGGCGTCGAGCCCTCCTTTGCGATCGGGCAGCGAGCGCTGCTGGTGCGCACCGCGCAGGGCAACGTGCTGTGGGACTGCGTTTCCCTGCTCGACGACCAGGCCCGGGCCGCCATCGCCGAGCTCGGCGGTATCGACGCCATCTGCATGTCCCACCCGCACTTCTACGCCGCGCACGTGGAGTACGCGGACGCCTTCGACGCCCGCGTCTTCATTCCGCGCGCCGACCAGCAGTGGATCCAGCGGCCCTCGCCGCGCATCGAGCTGTTCGACGACGACGTGCAACCGGTGCCCGGCCTCACGCTCGCCCGGATCGGCGGCCACTTCGACGGTGCGGCCGTGCTGCACTGGCCCGCGGGATCGCAGGGGCGCGGGGCGCTGCTGACCGGCGACACCATCACCGTCGTCCCGGACCGCGACTGGGTCAGCTTCATGTGGAGCTACCCCAACCTCATCCCGCTCGACGAGGCAACCGTGCTCGGCATCGCCCGGCGCGTCGAGCGGTTCGCCTTCGACCGGGTCTACGGGGGCTGGTGGGGCCGGATCATCGTGCACGATGGCGCCGCGGCCGTGCGCCGCTCCGCCGACCGCTACGTCGCCCGGCTGCACGGCGAGCGACCGGGCGGCGGGCGGGCGGACGGCGGGCGGGAGGGCGGCCGGCGGGGCCGGCTAGCCGCAGCTGCTGGCGTAGATGAAGGGCTGGACGCTCGGGCCGGTCATGTTCTGCGGGGTGACCGGTGAGCGTGGTCACCCAGGACCCCGCCGCGATGGGCTCGGCCGCGATGGGCTCGGCCGCGGCTCGGGTGAGGTGCGGCCGAGTCCGGCTACCGGCGTAGCTTCCTGATCACCAGGAGGCCGGCCAGCAGCGCCGCGCCCGCCGCGACGGCGACCGCGACCCGCTGGGGGCGCCCGCCGGCCGCCGCGACGGCGCGGCTGGCTTGCCGTCTCGCGGTCCCGGCCACCTCGGTGGCCCTCTGCCTGGCCTGGGCCTGGGCCTCCGCCGCCTTCCGCTTAGCCTGGGCCTGCACGTCTGCCTTGGCTGCCAGCGCCTCGATGGTCTCGCCGAGCTGCTCGCGGGTACGGTCGATGTCGTCCAGAATGGCCTGCCGGCCGCCGCCCGCCCCGGTATCGGCCGGCGCCGGATGAGAATGCTCTGTGGTCACCATCACACCCTGTCATAACGCGGCCCCTCATGCGCCCGGGCCGTGGTGGACCCGCTCGGCGGCCTGCTGGCCTGAGGCCGCCAGGCGCGGCAGGGGCCGTCCGCGGCGGCCGGCGGCCCCGCAGAGGGCGGCTCGCATGCCCGCCAGTCGCGGCGGACCGGTAGCCTGACGCTTCGGGGTACCAGGAACGCCGGGAACTTCTCTACGATTGTCCCGACCGGTGTCCGGCCCAGCCGGGGGCGTTAGCTCAATGGTAGAGCAGCGGACTTTTAATCCGTAGGTTCCGGGTTCGAGCCCCGGGCGCCCCACTAGTCTGACCTGCGCGGCAAGATCGTTTTCTGGTTGCAGTTCTGGTTGCGGTTCTGGTTGCGGTTCATCTTGGTTCGCTGCCGTCCGCGTGGGGCCGCCGCGCGGTTTGCGGCTCAGCCCCGCGGTGCTTCAGCCCCAGAGGGCCTTGGACATGCGGTCGGCCGCGTCCTTGCTGAGCTTGGCCGTGACATGCGTGTATCGCTGGGTCTGGCTGAGCTGTGAGTGGCCGAGGATCTCCTGTACGACGCGGACGTCGGTGCCCTGCTCTAGCAGTAGCGTCGCGGCCGTGTGGCGGGCGTCATGGACCCTGGCCTGGCGGACGCGGGCTGCCGCCAGGATCGCCCGCCAGTCTTCCCAGTCCTCTCGGGCGTCGGTTGGGGTACTATCGGGCGCGCAGAAGACCAGGTCCCAGTCCTGCCAGGCAGGCCCGGCGGCCAGGCG
>DATKRH010000093.1:0-26325 GCA_035532295.1 Streptosporangiaceae bacterium | reverse complement strand
GGACGCTAGTGCCCAGAGGGTCGGCCGTGATTCGCTTCATACCGGGATAATGCGTCGTCCGGCGGGCGTCGGTGCCCCAGCTCATGCAAGGTAAATGACGACAGCACCCTGCGTGCGCGATGGTTACGAGTTGTGACCACGTCGCCTTGCCCTCGCGTCAAGTCCGCACGCCGCTGCCGGTGCCCGGCTTTGCGCTGGGGGACGGCAGGCGCCCAGGGTGATAGCCGAGCGCCGTCGCGCGCCCGACCGAAGGCTTGTCTTGTCCCCCTACAGGGCACCCCGCGTCACACCCATCGTCAGATCCAAGGCTCCACGCTCGGTCAAGCTCAGACTCGCAGTGAGCGGCCCGGCTCTCGCTCTGATGGCCCTCGCCGGCGGACTCGTCGGCTCCTGGTCCTCAGGCGCCACCCCGACGGCGACGGCTGGCCGCCTGGCCTCCGCGAGCATCCAGTCCGGCGCCGCCCGGCCGATCGCCCTCGACGCGTTATCCTCGCCCCAGTCCGCCAGACCGTCGGTCAGCGGCGGGTCCGGCGGCGGCAACGCGAAGCGGAACCTCACCCCGAAGCAGATCGCCTGGAAGATGCTCAAGAGCTTCCACTGGTCCACTCGCCAGTTCCCGTACCTGAACGGGCTGTGGACCAGGGAGAGCGGCTGGAACGTCCACGCGATGAACCCGTACTCCGGGGCCGCGGGCATTCCGCAGGCGGTACCGGGGTCCAAGATGGCCAGCGCGGGACCGGACTGGCGGAACGACGCGCGGACTCAGATCCGGTGGGGCCTGCGGTACATCCGCGACCGCTACGGGTCACCACGCCGGGCCTGGGATCACGAGGCGAGCGCCGGCTGGTACTGAGCCGGCTGGCACTGGCGGGAAGCGGGACCTGGTCCGGGCCGATCTGGCTCAGGACCAGGTCTCGCGAGCCACCCTGGCGATCAGCTCGCGCGATTCCTCCGGCTCCAGCGACTCGGTCATCAGCTGATCGAACGCCAGCCGGTACTCATAGGCCGCGGCCTCTTCGTCGGCGTAGACCTCGTTGCGCGCGAGTTGCTCGACATAGACCACGTCGGCTGGCGGCCCGATGCCGAGGACGGCGGGGAAGGCTAGCAGCGTGAACGATCCGGTGCCGAGAGGATGGGCGCCTGCCAGCGGCAGGACTCGCAAGGTCACGTTATCCAGCTTGGATGTGTTCACCAGATGCTCTAGCTGCGGGCGCATGACCTGCTTATCGCCCATATTGCGCAAGAGGACCGACTGGTCGAGCACGACCGACAGGGCCAGCGGGCGGTCACCGGTGAGTCGCCGCTGGCGTGCCATCCGTACCTCCACGAGCCGGCGGAGCCTAGCCGACGGAGTGACCGGCATCCAGTCAACGTGTGACTCCATGACGGCGCGAGCGTAGTCCTCCGTCTGGAGCAGGCCGTGGACTAGCTGTACTGACCAGCACAGAGCGCCTTCAGCCTCAGCCTCCAGTTCGATATACGCCGCGTAATCCGGCATGACGATGTCGGAGTATGCCTCCCACCATCCCTTGCTGCGCGGCGCCTTGGCCAGTGCGAGGAGGTCGGCACGGTGCGTTCCGCCGACCTCGTAAAGGTCAAGCAGCTTAGTCAGGTCACCGGACTTGACGCCTATGCGGTTCAGCTCGATCCGGCTGACCTTCGAGCCCGACCAGCCCAGCCGCTCGGCAACCTCGTCACCGGTCAGATTGGCAAGCTCGCGCAGCCGCCGTAGCTCGGCGGCTAGCCGACGGCGGCCAATCGTCAGACTGCCGCGCTCAGGCATCTTCTGCCTATCTTCCTTGCTCTGGAATCCCATCCGGCGACACAGGTCTCATGAGCAGCGTACCTACCGGTCACGTCGAGGTGAAGGTGTCAGGAAATCTTCACAGCATCATGCAGTGCATCTTGCAGTTTCTCAGATTTGCCTGACAATCGAAGTGAAGGCCGCTCTCGGGGTGAAGGGAGGCCGCTATGCAGATCAGGAAGCGTGATCGCGTAGCTGGCTGGCCCGGTGCTTCTGGCTGGCCCGGTGCTTCTGGCTGGCCCGGTGCTCCCACCCTGCGGCCCACGGCGCGCGGACCGCCGGTCAGCCTGCCCGCTCCACCAGCAATCAGCATGCTGGCCTTCATCAGACGGCCAGCAGAACCCTGGGCCGACGGCGCGCCACGCCATCAGCCCAGGTCAACCAGAACCCCACCTGTGCCAAACCAAGAAGGAGTTATTGGCATGCCTCACAGTACATCGATGCATGCAGGATTCAAGGGCCCCGCGCGTCCCCGCAATTCACCGATCTCCGGAGAGCCCGCGGCCGTCCCCGTAGACAAGAAATGCGGGGTGGCGGCATGAACGTTCTGACCATCATCTGCTGGTCGGTCGTGGCGGCCACCGTTGCCTGGGGGCTGACCCTCAGACGGGCTGCCGCTGCCATTGCCATCCTTCGGCTCGATACCGAGCGCGAGATCAGGCACTGGCAGGATCAGGCGGCGCGTGCTCGAAGCCGGGCCGTTCAGCTCGAGCGAGAGCTGGTCAGGTGGTCTGACGGCTGCCGCCAGGGGCGAGAAGACGTCGTCAATATGGTGCCCATGCTGCTCGCGGCTCACGGACATCAGCCATGCCTGTGCCAGACCGGAACCGACGGCGGTTCATAACTGAGGGGTGCTCCCAGCCGATGCCCGAGCGGCCCGGCTGGGAGCGCGTGACAAGCCGGTCAGCTGGCGTCGTCGAACAGGCCGGCCGCGACGCCGGACACAAAGGCACGGAATGATTCCGGGCTGAAGGCCAGCACCGGAGAAGCCGCGCCGATCTTCCCGTCCCGAATGCCAATCTGACCGCCTGGCAGCTGCCCGATCTCGACACACGACCCGTTGATGTCGCATAGTGAACTGCGCCGCCAGGCTGTCTCCAGCGCCAGATCGCGGAACGGGCCATCGACGGGTCGAGCGGTCATCAAGTCCTCCAGGAATTAGCCCGAACGGCGACGAAGTGCCTGATTATCCAGCCGCGCGGAACAGATTTGACATCAAGATCGTCTGACGCAACGGGCGTGATTGTAATCCGCTCGTACGGGGCGCGGGCCGGTTTGCCTAAGGTCTGGTATGAGTGTGTCGGGCGGAGCGCCCCGGACTGCGGCGATGCCGGCAATGGCAGCCGTCGACACCGCCGGCCTCAGAACGGGCGCGGCGCCGTGCCGGTCACGATGATCTGGTCGATCCGCTCCGGCGCCACGGCCCGCGGATCGGCGGTCAGCCAGGTCAGCCCGGCGGACGCGTCGCTCATCGCCCCGAATGCCGCGGCGGCGCTCAGCCGTGATCGCGGCGGCGCACCCGCAGGGGAGCCGAAGCCGGAGCGGTCCGACCGTCCCCGCACCAGCCGGGCCAGGCCGACCAGCGGTTCGAGCACCTCGATCGGGTAATCGGAGCCGGCCACCACCGGCACCCGGGCCGCCGTCAAGGCCGCCCACGGGTAGGCCAGCTCACGCAGTTCGGGCCCGATCGCCAGCCGGACCTGCGCCGAGTCGGTGACGGCGAAGGAGGGCTGGATGCAGGCGGTCACGCCGCCGGCCGCCATCCGCGCGATCAACTCGGCCGACAGCAGGCTGGCGTGCTCGATCCGCGGCCGTGCGGCGGCCATGGCGGCCAGGTCGCCACCCCAGGCCAGTTCGTAGCCGTCCAGCACCGCCGCGACCGCGCGGTCGCCGATGGCGTGGGTCGCGATCCGCCAGCCCGCCTCGATGAGCGGGGCGATCCGGCCCGCCAGCGCCGGTCCGTCCAGGAACAGCACGCCCTCGTCCCCGGTGTCGGCGAATCCCCGGCACATCGCGCAGGTCCGCGGCCCCAGCCAGCCGTCGGCGTAGAACTTGACGCCCTCCACCCGGACCCAGGGCCCGGAATGGGCCGCCCGCCGCGCCGCAAGCTCGGCCGTGGTGGCCTCGGCGGCCAGCCCGCTGGCCAGGTAGACGCGCACGCGGGCCGGCAGCGGCCCGGCGGCCTGCAGGGCGGCGAGCGCGTCCAGATAGCGCCAGTCGCGGACCCCCATCTCGGTGACCTCGACCAGCCCGGCCGCGGCGGCGCGGGCCAGGCCCGCGTACAGGCGTGCCGCCAGGCCGGAGACCGGGCCGGGCGGTACGGGGTCCAGCACGTCCATCGGCGTGCTGCGCTGCCGGGCGACCCGCTCGTGGAACGCCCGGACGGCGGGCGCTGCGACCAGCATCCCGAGCCCGGCCGAGTCCTTGAGCAGGTGGGAGTGGCCATCGGCGAAGCCGGGCACGGCCACCGGGGCCTGCCGGCGGCGTCCGGGGGTGCTCGGCTGCTGCGAGTTCGGCCGTTGCGGGTTTGGCTGCATAGCTGTCCTCCGACGTGAGGCGGCTAGCCTAGGGCGGTGCGTGCGGCCGGTGGCCCACCTCCGGCGAGAGTGAGTACGAGTGCCTTACCAGACGCCCGACAGCGACATTGTCTCGATCATCGATGCTCCGCCGACACCGCTGGTGCGGCTGGCGCCGGGCGGTAACTTCGTGGCGCTCGTGCATTACGAGGCGTATCCGCCGGTCGCCAGGCTGGCTCGGCCCTATCTCTCGCTCGCCGGCCTGCGGATTGACCCGGTCATCGCCGGCCGCCAGCGAACCCGCCGCCTGACCGGCCTGTCCGTGATCCGCCTGGCCGACGGCCGGGAGCGGCCGATACCGCTGCCGGATGGGGCCGCCGTCAGCGTGCCGACGTGGGCGCCCGATGGGCGCAGGTTCGCGTTCACCATCGACGAGCCGGACGGCGTCGGCGTGTGGGTGGCCGACGCGGCCACGGCCACGGCCAGCCAGGTCTCGGGGCTGCGCGTGCGCGACATCCTCGGCGGTGACCCGGTCTCCGCCGCCGCGGCGGTGCGGTGGTCACGCGACGGTGCCTCGCTGCTCGCGCTCGGCGCGCCGGCCGGGGCGCCCGAACTTCCGGCCGCTCCGATCGAGCCGCGGCTGGAAGAAGCCGCGGGCAAGCGCTCGCAGATGGCCACCTTTCAGGACCTGCTGCGCACCGAAGCCGACGAGAGCGCCTTCGAGGCCCTGGCCACCACCGTTCCGCTCCGGGTGGACCCGGCGTCCGGGGCCACGAAGGAGTTCGGGCCGCCCGGGCTCTACCAGCACCTGCACGAGTCCCCGGACGGGGAGCACGTCCTCGTGCACCGGCTGCAGCGGCCGTTCTCCTTTCGGGTGCCTTACCACTACTTCGCCCGGCGGGTCGAGGTATGGTCCGCCGCCGGCGCGTTCGAGCAGGTGCTCGCTGACCTGCCGGTCAGCGACGAGGTGCCCCGGCAAGGCGTGCCGACCGGGCCGCGGGGAGTGTCCTGGGCCGAGTCGGAGCCGGCCACCCTGCTCTGGGCTGAGGCGCTGGACGGCGGTGACCCGCTCGCGCAGGCCGAGCACCGGGACCGGGTCATGCGCCTGGCGGCCCCGTTTACCGCGCAGCCCGCGGTCTGCGTCCTGGTCCGGCACCGCTGCCTCGGCTGGCTCGACCTGAGTGAGCCCGGCCGGGTGCTGCTGACCGAGCACGACCGGGACCGGCGGTGGCTCACCACCTGGCTGTCGGACCTGGCTCAGCCGGAGGCGAGCCGGACCATCTTCGATCGCTCCGCCGACGACTCCTACGCCGACCCGGGCTCGCCGATCATGGCGCTGCGTCCCGATGGCACCCGCACGGTCCTGCAGGACGGCCCGGTGATCTACCTGCGCGGCGACGGCGCGGGGCCCGCAGGCGACCGCCCGTTCCTGGACAGCCTGGATCTGGACAGCCTGGATCTGGATGGCGGGCAGGCGACCCGGCTGTTCGCCAGCCCCGACGACGCCTACGAGGTGGTCCTCGGCTTCCTGGCCGGCGGCCGCGAGCGAGTGCTGATCTGGCACGAGAGCCGGACCGAGCCGCCGAATCTGCTCACGGCCGCCCTGTCCGGCCCCGCCCTGTCCGGCCCCGCCCTGTCCGGCATCACCGACCGTCGCCAGCTCACCTCCTGGCCGGATCCCCATCCGCAGCTCACCGGGCTGGACAAGCGGCTGGTCACCCACGATCGCGGTGACGGAGTGCAGCTGACCGGGATGCTCTACCTGCCGCCCGGCTACGACCGGCAGCGCGACGGCCGGCTGCCGCTGGTCGTCTGGGCCTACCCGCTCGACTACGGCGACGCCGCCACGGCCGGTCAGGTCCGCGGCAGCACGAAGCGGTTCACCCGGCTGCAGGCCTTTGACCCGACCTGGTTCGTGCTCCGGGGCTACGCGGTGCTGGCTAACGCGACCGTGCCGGTGATCGGCGATCCGGACACCATGAACGACACCTACGTGGAGCAGATCACCGCGGCCGCGGCGGCGCATATTGGCGCGCTCGACGCCGAGGGCATTATCGATCCGAGCCGGGTGGCGGTCGGCGGCCATAGTTATGGCGCCTTCATGACGGCGAACCTGCTGGCGCACACCGACCTGTTCGCGGCCGGGATCGCCCGCAGCGGCGCCTACAACCGCACGCTCACGCCGTTCGGCTTCCAGGCCGAGCGCCGTAGCTTGTGGGAGGCGCCGCAGGTCTACGACCGGATGTCACCGTTCCGCCACGCCGATCAGATCAGCGCGCCCCTCCTGCTCATTCACGGGGCGCTGGATGCCAACTCGGGGACCTTCCCGATCCAGTCCGAGCGGCTCTTCCAGGCCGTCCAGGGGACCGGCGGGACCGCGCGGCTGGTCATCTTGCCGCACGAGAGCCACGGCTACGTGGCGCGCGAGTCGGTCCTGCACATGCTGGCCGAGCAGTTTGACTGGCTGGACCGCTGGCTCGGGGGCCGCGGGAAGTAGCCCCGCGGCCGCCGCGATGCTAGTGCACGTACTGCTCGGCCACGGTCCGGTAATCATGGATCTCGTCCTTGGCGAACCAGACCTCGATCTCGCGCTCGGCCTCCTGCGGGTTGCCCGAGGCGTGCACCAGGTTGGCGACCGCCACCTGGTGGGTGTTGGCGTAGGCCTTGCTCATGTGAGCGAAGTCGCCGCGAATGGTCCCCGGCGCAGCCTGATCGGGGTACGTCGCGCCGACGATCTTCCGGGTGCAGGCGACCGCGTCGACGCCCTCGAGGATCAGGGCGATGACCGGGCCGGTCTGCATGAAGGCCGCCATGGCGTTGTAGACCGCCGGGCCGAACCGGTCCTCCAGGTCGAAGTAGTGGCGCCGGGTCAGGTCGGCATCCATCCCCACCATCTTGGTGGCAACGATCTTGAGCAGGGCATTCTCGAAGCGGGTCAGGACTTGCCCGACCAGGCCTCTGGCCACGGCGTCGGGCTTGAGCAGCACAAGGGTGCGCTCGACTCCCGTGACGTCACTCATGATGATCCTCTCGGTGGGCGGCCCGCGGCCGCCCGGGCCAGCGTTAAGTCGGCACAGCTTAGCGACATTGCTGCTGTCTGACCGCCAGACCGTCGCAGAAGTGTCGCATCACTACCGGTAAGGCCGTCAATATCGCTCCTGTGGGCTAGTCTCCTATTTCGCCAGGGACCTCGGCCCCCGCGCTGGCGCGGGCCGCAGCAGACGATCACAGGAAGCCGTCCCCGCGCAGGTCAGCGGGCTACCGGGTTCCGGTTAGGCAGCATGCAGTGCACGACACCTGGGCGACCCGAGAGCTGCCCGTGCTGGACGCGACCGTGAGCCTGCTCGAAGAGAGCTACATGGTCACGGTCAGCGATATCGCGGCCCGAACGCAGCTGGACGTGCCGAGCGTGGCGCGAGCGCTTGAGGCGCTCGACCCGGTCTACGTCGACTTCCGGAAGACCACCACCGGCGGCGACCCCACGTTCTGGTATGTGCTCAAAGTCACCCCGCAGGCCCGGCGTGCCGTGGGCCAGTGGCCTACCCCCGACAGCTTCGTCACCCGGCTCGCGGAGGAACTGTCCGCCGCCGCCGCGCAGGAAGAGGACATCGAGCGCAAGGGCCTGCTGTCGTACGCCGCCCGGCTGATCGGCGACACTCTGCGCGAGGCGGTGGTGCGGGCGGCCGGGCAGGTTCTCGCGCCGTCCACGGACCTGCCGGCATCCGGCGACGCCGATCCGGAGCGGGAGCGCTGAACGGGGGCGGGAGCGCTGAACGGGGGCGGGAGCGCTGACGCTAGCTAGAGCGGGAGCTAGCTGCGCGGGCGGAACGGCGGGATGGCCTCGCCCGGGATGCGCCGGGGACCTGACCAGAGGGCGGGCACGGCGTCCACGGCCTCGGCGATGGCGTAGGCGGCCTGCTCGTAGTTGACGCGCCAGCCGACGAAATCAGGCCAGGCATCCTCCGGATCGCGCTCGATGGGGAAGTCCACCTTGCGCATCCGGGCGACGGCGTCGAGGAACTCCTCGTAGGTGATGCTGATCCCGGTGCCGGGATCAGGCTCGTCTGGCACGTCGCATCCCATGGCGCGGGCGATGTCGCGGAAACACAGGAAGCCGCTGCGCAGGCAGAGTCGCGCCGGGACGACTGGTGCGCCCTTCGGAGCCAGGGCCAGGAAGAGCGCGGCCGAGTCCAGGACCGCCAGCAGCGCCGTCACCCAGGAGGACAGCGGCCCCGGTGAGCGGAACCGCACCAGCGGCAGATACGTGGTGTGGCTCTCGGTCATGTCGGCCGCCAGGCGCTCCCAGTCGGCGTAGATCTGCGGCAGGGTGTTGATGGAGGAGACTCCCGAGCCCAGCGCGTAGTGCGTGCGGGCCAGCAGTTCCGGCCCCCACGAGGGGGCGCCGGCCCGGGCGTTCAGCAGCGCCACCTCGGTCTCCCGGCGGTTGAACTCCGAGTAGAGCGTCGGCAGGTAGGCGATCTGCAGGGTGACCGTGATGAGGCCGGTCAGCGCGGCGATGTCCAGGATCGTCCGCTCGGCGGCGCCGCGCTCTTGTGACGATCCGAATGCCCACAGCGCCGAGCCGGCCGTCGTGAAGGCGGTGGTGATGCCGCCATGGACCAGCGGCCAGAGAATGAGGGAGAAGCCGACGAAGAACATGATCATCCAGACGAGGATCTGGCAGATCAGCAGCGCCGCCACCTGCCCGGACAGCACGCGGTCGCGCCGGTGGTAGTCGGCGATGCGCGCGGTCGCCAGCCGGAACGTGAGGTTCACCAGCTGGTCGATCCGGCGCGTCAGCCAGCTGGCCACCGCCCGGGGCACGATCAGGGTCCCGACGACGCTGCGGGCCGAGGTGACCACGATGAGCAGGCCAATAACCGCCCCGATATAGCGGACGAACAGCGGCGCGGCCATCTCACTCCAGATGCGGGACGCGCCCGCGGGATGACCGCAGGCAAACAGTGATCATGCCTTACTGCCGGGCGCGCCGGTGGTTAACCGGGCCCGTCGGGCGCGAACTCGGCGCGCACGCCGAGCAGGCGGACCGGGGTACGGCGGGTAAACCGGTCCAGCGCGGCCAGCGCCGCTGCCTCCAGGGCGGCCGGTTCCTGCGTCGGCTCGTCCAGAGTCAGGCCGTGACTGTAGGTCAGGAAGGGCGCGTACCGGACCTTCACCACGACCCGGATGACCGGCCGCGGCTCGGCCGCCACATCCGCGGCGACCAGCTGAGCCAGCCGGCCGATCTCGCCGCGGACCCGTTGCCAGTCGTCGATATTCTCCTGGTAGGTGATCTCCCGCCCGTGCCCGCGGGCCTGGTAGGGCTCGTCGGTGACCTCCGCGGAAGCCAGGCCGCGGGCGGTCTGCACGAGCCACGGGCCGGTGGCGGGGCCGAAGCTGGCCGCTAGCGCCTGCGGATCGGCGACCGCCAGGGCGGCCACGGTCTCGATGCCCAGGCCGGCCAGCTTCTGGGCCGTCTTGCGCCCGATGCCCCACAGGGCGTCCGGTGGCCGGCTGCCGAGGACCTCGAACCAGTTCTGGCCGGTCAGCCGGAAGGTCCCGGCGGGCTTTCCGAAGCCGGTGGCCAGCTTGGCCTGCAGCCGGTTGCGCCCGATGCCGACCGAGCAGGCGAGCTGGGTCGCCGCCTTGATCGTCTCCTGTATCTCCCGAGCGACCGCCTCCGGATCCTCGCTATCCACGGCGACGAACGCCTCGTCCCAGCCCATGACCTCCACGACGTGGCCCAGGCCCCGCAGCGCGCTCATCACTTCCTCCGATGCCGCCTCATAGGCGGTCCGGTCCACCGGGAGGAACACCGCGTCGGGGATGCGCCGGGCCGCGGTCCGCAGCGGCAGGCCGGAGTGCACGGATTTACTTACCGGGCCGCCGTGCCCGCGGGCTTCGTAGGAGGCGCTGGCCACGACGCCGCGCTTGGTCGGGTCGCCGTCGCCGCCGACGATGACCGGGCGGCCGCGCAACTCGGGCCGGCGCAGGACCTCGACCGCCACGATGAACTGGTCGAGGTCCATGTGCAGTACCCACCTGGCCACATTTCAGTGTCGCAGGCCGAGGGACGTGAACGGATCCAGGTACAGCGCCGTCGGCCACGCTTCAGTCTCGCAGGCGTAGGCTCACCGGGCGTGGCAGGACGTGGCACCAGGGCAACTGAGCTGCTATCGCGGCTGGGAATCGCGCATTCCGTGCATCGCTATGAGCACGACCCCCGGCGCGGGTCCTACGGCCTGGAGGCTAGCGCCGCGCTGGGGGTGCCCCCCGAGCGCGTGTTCAAGACGCTGATCGCCGACGTGGACGAGCACCTGACCGTCGCCGTGGTGCCGGTGGCCGGCAGCCTCGACCTCAAGGCCCTGGCCGCCGCGGCTGGCGGCAAGAAGGCCCGGATGGCCGATCCCGCCGCCGCCGAGCGGGCCACGGGCTACGTGACCGGCGGGATCTCCCCCCTCGGTCAGCGCAGGCGGCTCCCGGTCGTGATCGACACGACGGCGCTGGACTTCGGCACCATCTTCTGTAGCGCAGGCCAGCGCGGCGTGGAGATCGAGATCGCCCCCGGTGACCTCGTCCGGGCCGCTGGGGCGGCGGTCGCCCCGATTGCCCGCTCCTAGCACCCCTTCCTCGGTACCGGCCGCGCCAGCGCCAGGTCAGCGGGCGCGCGTCGGGATCGTAGATCGCCCGGTAGAGCGGGCCGGCTGGCCCGGCCCGGCTGGCCAGGCCTACATGTGGCGCGGCGTGACCGTCGCCCCGCGGGCGAGCGCCTGCTGCACCGCCTCCTGCTCATCATTGACCACGTGCATGACCGCGTTGATCAGGGCGAGATGAGTGAAGGCCTGGGGGAAATTGCCCAGGTGCCGACCGGATCGCGGGTCGATCTCCTCGGCGTAGAGGTTGAGCGGGCTGGCGTACGACAGGACCTTCTCGCACAGGTCCCGCGCGCGCCGGTGCTCGCCGATCTCGGCCAGCGCGGAGACCAGCCAGAACGAGCAGATGGTGAACGTCCCCTCCTCGCCCTCCAGGCCGTCATCGGTCTGCGCGACCTGATAGCGCTGCACCAGCCCGTCTCGGGTCAGCTCGCTGGCGATCGCCAGCACGGTCGCGCGGATCCGCGGATCGTCGGCCGGCAGGAAGCGCAGCAGCGGCATCAGCAGCAGCGAGGCGTCGAGCGCCGTCGTCTCGTAGTGCTGGCAGAAGACGCCGCGCTCGTCCAGGGCGTTCGCGCAGATGTCCGCGTGGATCTCGTCCGCGGCCTTCTGCCACCGGGCGGCGGCCTCGGAGTCCTCGCGCATCCGGGCCAGCCGGGCCCCGCGATCCGCGGCCACCCAGCACATCAGCTTGGACGAGGTGAAGTGCTTGGGCTCGCCGCGCACCTCCCAGATGCCGCGGTCGGGCTCGCGCCAGTGCTCCAGCGCGTTCTCCACCTGATGGCGGGCCAGTTGCCACACTCGCTCATCCAGGCGGTCCCGCGACTTGGTGTGCAGGTAGAGGGAGTCCAGCACGACACCCCAGACGTCATTCTGCTGCTGGGAATAGGCGCCGTTACCGATGCGCACCGGCTTGGCGCCCTGGTATCCGTGCAAGTGGTCCAGCGTCTGCTCGCTCAGGCCCGACCGGCCGTCGATCCCGTAGACGATCTGCAGGTCGCCGCGGTCCCGCTCGACGGTCTCGGTGAGGAACGCGAAGTAGTCACTGGCCTCCCACTCAAAGCCCAGCGTGTAGAGCCCCCACAGCGCGAAGGTCGCGTCCCTGATCCAGCTGTACCGGTAATCCCAGTTCCGCTCGCCGTGCGGCGTCTCGGGCAGGGACGTGGTGGCCGCCGCCGCGATCGCCCCCGTCGGGGCGAACGTGAGGCCCTTGAGGGTCAGTGCGCTGCGCGTGAGGTAGCTGCGCCACCGGTGGTCGGGAAACCAGCCCCTGGCCAGCCAGTGCTGCCAGTGGTGGGCCGTCCAGACCTGGCGGCTCGCCGCGTCCTCGTAGTCGGTGGGCGGTTTGCGGCTGCCCCAGGACAGGGCGCAGAAACGGGTCTCGCCCTCCTTGAGCCGGGTCCTGGCCCGGGCGGTCGGGCCCTCCAGGCCCATCCGGATGTCCGAGGTCAGGGTCAGCGTCAGGTCGGCACCCTCGGGAGCGACCACGGCCTGGTGGTAGCCCTGGCCCGTGTGCTCCCACCGGCCGCGCTGGCGGCCGTAATCGAAGGCCGGCTCGCAGTCCATGCTGAGCTGGACCGAGCCGTTCACGCACCGTACGGTGCGCAGCAGCATGTGCTCGGCGTCATAGTCGGTCGGGGGCCTGCGGTGCGTGCTCCGGTCGCGGTGCTCGTGCCGCCACGGGCCCATCACCAGGCAGTCACGGACCACGATCCAGCCCTCGCCGCAGTCCCAGCTGGTCTCCAGGACCATCGTGCCGGGCAGGTACCGCCGGTCCGCCGGCACCATCATGTCCTCGGGGCCGAACCGGAACCATCCGGCGTCGCGGTCCAGCAGGGCACCGAAGATGCTCGGGCAGTCCATCCGCGGCAGGCACATCCACTCGACCGCGCCGCTCGGCGCGACCAGCGCGGTCACCTCGCAGTCGGACAGGAAGCCGTAATCGGCGATCGGCGGGTACGGCGAGAAGTCGTCGTAATCCTCGCCGAGGCCCGGGCGGCCGTCGGACAGCGCGGGCCCGTCATACGCGAATCCCAGCCCCAGCCCGGATAGCTGCCCCACGTCCGCGGCCGGGGCGGTCCCGTCAGTCTCGCCGGCTGGTCCGGCCGCGACGGCTGGTCCGGCCGCGACGGTCCCGTCAGCCCCGCCGGTCCCGTCAGCCCCGCCGGTCCCGCCAGGTCTCCTGCTGTCCGCCACAATGATCCTGCCAGTCTCATAGGTTCCGCCAGCCCCACTCGTAACGCCAGTTTCGCTGGATCCCTGCTGCCCCATCATCTGCGTTCCCCGCCCCATGGTTACGCGTGGCCGTCATTCTCCCGTCACGCGCAGTTCATCCGTCAGCCGGAACTGTTCAACCGGCCGGGCCCCACCTGGTTCAGTTCCCTCGTGGCGGCCAGGGAACGACGGATCTGGGCTCTGGGTTTGGGGGTGGAGACGGGACACACATGGACACTAGGTGCAGGCCGCGGGATGGCTACCGGCCCGACAGCCACCGAGCTGGCACGCTTCCTGGCCCGCCACGGCTGAGCCACTTCGGCTGACCTCAGCGGCCCCGGCTCTGACCCTGCCCGCCGCTGACCTCAGCGGACCCCGCGCGGCCGGAACTGGACGCTAATCCGCGGGCCGGCCGCCCGCGCGCTCTTCGGGATCGCGTGTTCCCAGGTCCGCTGGCAGCTTCCGCCCATCACGATGAGATCGCCGTGGCCCAGGTCGTGGCGGATCGCATGACCACCGCCGCGCGGTCGCAGCAGCAGCGACCGGGGCGTGCCCAGCGAGAGGATCGCGACCATGGTGTCCTGCGTGCTGCCGCGTCCGGTCGTGTCGCCGTGCCACGCGACGCTGTCCTGTCCGTCCCGGTACAGGCACAGCCCCGAGGTCACGAACTGCTCGCCCAGCTCAGCGCGGTAGTGCGCGTTGAGCGCCTGCCTGGCCTCTTTCAGGATCGGGTCGGGCAGGGGTTCGCCTTCTGCGTAAAAGCAGAGCAGTCGCGGCACGTCGACCATCCGGTCATACATCTGGCGACGCTCGCCGCGCCACGGCACGACCTCGCGTAGCCGCTCGAACAGGACATCCGCGCCCGTGAGCCAGCCCGGCCGGACATCAATCCAGGCACCGCGGGTAAGGACAGTACGTCGCACGGATGTCCGCAGCGCGCCGAGGCCGGGCTCGGCACACAGATCCAGTAGCGAGCCTTGCCACGCTTCGGACATGCGTTGTAGTTTATTTGATTTTTTTCAAATATGCGTTCTATTAACGAAGACCGCGGTGCCGGCCTTGGTGAGTCTTGGTGGCTGGCGGGCTTAGCCTCGGCGAGGCGGCGTCTGTGACCGGCTGGCGCGTCGCGGCCGCGGCAGGAGCGGGGAGCCATCGATGGCGCACTACCAGGCAAGCATGGAGTCGGGGCGCTCAGCGGCCGACACCTTCGACTATCTAGCCAGATTCAGCAACGCCGCCGAGTGGGACCCGGGAGTCGTCGCGGGCGAGCAGCTCGATCCGGACCCGGTCGGCGAGGGCACCCGGTTCCGACTCGAGCTGGCGTTCCTGGGCCGCCGCGTATCCCTCACCTACCTGATCACGCAATACGTGCCGGGCCGGGAGGTCGTGCTCGCCGCTGAGGGTCGCCTGCTGAAATCGACCGACCGGATCACCGTCACGGCGCAGGGCGCGGTCGCGCGCGTCCACTACGACGCCGATGTCCGGCTGCAGGGACCGCTGGGGCTGCTGGACCCGTTGCTGAATCGAGGCTTCCGGACCGCCGCCGACCGGGCGGCCGCGGGACTTGCCCGGGCGCTCTCGACGGAGCATGTGCCGCAGGCAGGGTAGGAGTTCCGTGCTCCGGTGCGGCCTGGTGGGTACTGGCCACCGGGCGCGGATTACCCACTCGGTCGCGCTGGCCTCCATGGGCGGCATTGAGTTCGCGGCGGTCTGGGGGCGCGACGCCGGAGCGGCCAGGGCGCTCGCCGACACCCATGGCGTTACGGCTCGGCCGGGCCTGCTCGGCGGCGGCGGCGCCGGGCAGCCTCGGGTGGTGCGGCAGCCGCCGCGTCCATTCCACCCCACCCCACCCCACCGCCCGCCGCGCCCTGCGTCACCCCGGTCTGCCGGACCAGCCACGACCGCGGCCCCGGTGCCCGTCATCCTCAAACCCCACTGACATTTCGGAGTGACGTCCTTCATCCGCGACTCCGAACGTGCGGCCGCCGGGAGATCTGCCGACAATGACAGGTATAACGGCAGGTACAGGGTGCGGCAGCGGCAATCGCGGCCCCGGCCCTGGCAGAAGGGGCTGGCTCATGCGCGTGATCGTGGTTCGCCACCATGGGATAGACGACGCTGGATTCATCGGAGACGCTTTCGTCGCGCGCGGCGGCGAGATCGCCGTGCATCTGTTCCCCGACGACGGTCCACTGCCGACGCTGGACGGAGTGGATCACGTCATCGTCCTGGGCGCCAAGTGGTCGGTCTACGACGAGGCCACCATCGGGGACTGGATCGGCGACGAGCTTGCCTGGCTGCGGGAAGCGGATCAGGCCGGCGTCCCGGTGCTCGGGATCTGCTTCGGCGCGCAAGCCCTATCGGCGGCGCTCGGTGGTCGGGTGGCGCCCGCGAGCCGTCCGGAGATTGGCTGGACGACGGTCGACTCGCTTGATCCCCAGCTTGTCGAGCCCGGCCCGTGGCTGGAGTTCCACTCAGACCAGTGCCTGCCGCCGCCGGACGCGACGCTGCTGGCTCGCAACGACGTCGGCGTGCAGGCGTTCTCGCTGCGCCGGAACCTGGCGGTCCAGTTTCACCCCGAGGTGAACGGCCCCCAGTTGCGGCGCTGGCTGGAGGTCGGCTGCGCCGCCGAGGCGAAGCGGGCCGGCCTGGACCCGGACAAGCTGGTGGCCCAGACTGTCGCCGAGGAGTCGGTCGCCGCGCAGCGGGCCGACCGACTGGTCGCCGCGGCGCTGCGGATCGCCGCGCAAGCGGGGGAGAACCTCACGCCATCGCCGCGCCAGCGCGCTGACCGGCGGTAACCGCAGGCGTCCTGTTGGGCTAAACAGGACTAATAGCTGATAACGGACGTCCGGTAACTCGGCCTGGGAATGTCGGAGGCGGCCCGTAGCGTGACAGGACAGGGTCGGCTGACGAGACCGGGTCACGCCGAGGATCGAGCGACAGGGGTACGGTGATGACGGCAGGCGGGACCACTATGACCGGCGAGCGGGCCGACCTGGCCCAGGCCCTGGCCAGGCAGCGGCATTTCCTGCGGCATACCGTTCGCGGCCTGACCGACGGGCAGGCGGCCCAGCGGACGACGGCGAGCGAGCTGTGCCTGGGCGGCCTGATTAAGCACGTCACGGCCACCGAGCGACAGTGGGCCAGGTTCATTGTCGAGGGCCCGTCGGCGATGGCCTTCAACCCGGAAGACCAGGACGCCATGGCCACCTACCTCGAAGGCTTCCGCATGCTCCAGGGGGAGACGCTGGACGGTTTGCTGGCGGCCTACGAGGCGGTGGCCCGCCAGACCGACGACCTCGTGGCGACGCTGCCCGATCTGGACAGCTCCCAGCCACTGCCGGAGGCACCCTGGTTCGAGCCGGGCGCGCGCTGGTCGGCCCGCCGCGTGCTGCTGCACGTGATCGGCGAGACCTCTCAGCATGCCGGGCACGCCGACATCATCCGCGAGTCACTGGATGGCGCCAAGTCCATGGGGTAATGACCAGGTGTGACCGGCGCGGGAGACTCGGGGGATTCGGGGGGCTCGGGGAGCGGTTCGGGGGGCTCGGGGAGCGGCGCGGGGGGCTCGGGGAGCGGCGGGCTGCCGGTCGGGCTGCGGCCGATGCTCGCGACCGCCGGGCAGTTGCCGCCCGACGACACCGGCTGGGCCTACGAGATGAAGTGGGATGGCCTGCGGGCGCTGGCCTATGTCGGGGACGGCCTGGTCCGGCTGGTCTCGCGGACCGGCCGAGATATCACACAGGTCTACCCCGAGCTGCAGGGCCTGGCGGCGGCGCTGCGCGAGGCGGGCGCGTCGGGCGCGGTCCTCGACGGCGAGATCGTGGCCTTCGGCGGCGAGCAGTGGCCGAGTTTCGAGGCGCTGCAGCAGCGGATGAACATCAGCTCCGCCGCGGATGTCCGGACCCTGGCGGCCCAGGTGCCGGTCAGCTACCTCGCCTTCGACCTGCTGGCGCTGAACGGCCATCCCCTGCTCGACCTGCCCTACCGGGACCGCCGGGCGCTGCTGGACGAGCTGGGCTTGCACGGCCGGAACTGGCAGACGCCGCCCGCCTTCACCCACGAGCCCGGCACCGCCATCCAGGCCATGTCCCGGCAGCAGGGCCTGGAAGGCGTGCTAGTCAAGCGGCTGGTGTCGCGTTATGAGCCCGGCCGGCGGTCGGCCAGCTGGATCAAGGTGAAGAACGTGCGCCGCCAGGAGGCCGTCGTGGGCGGCTGGAAGCCGGGTGAGCGCGGGCGCGCGGGCCAGATCGGGTCGCTGCTGATCGGCGTCTACGGCCCGGGCGGGCTCGCCTACGCCGGTCATGTCGGCACCGGCTTTACCCAGCAGGCGCTGCGCATGCTCGGGGGCCGGCTGGAACCGCTGCGCCGTGACACCTCGCCGTTCACGACGGAGGTTCCCGCCGAGCACGCCCGCAACGCCCGCTGGGCGCAGCCGCAACTGGTGGTCGAGGTCGCCTTCACCGAGTGGACGAAGGCCGGCCGCCTCCGCGCGCCCTCCTACAAGGGGCTGCGCGACGACAAGGACCCGGCAGAGGTAGTCCGAGAGCCATGAGGCGGCCGTCGGGCGGCCCCCGGCCGTTAGCGCGCAGCGTTTTGGGGGTCCCGCCCACCAAAAGGCTGCAAGATCTTTTCCGTGCCGTTACTGCTGGGGAAGGTGGGGCCAGCGGCCAGCGGCCAGCGGCCAACCAGCGGCGGCCAGCGGCCAGCGGCCAGCGGCCAGCGGCCAGCGGCCAGCGGCCAGCGGTCAGCGGTCAGCGGGTGGCGCCGGCCGTCCGGCCGGGTTCCGGCGCACCCAGCGGCCCTGGCCGGGCTGCACCGTGGGGCTGCCGTCGGTCAGCACAACCTGGCCGCGGCGCAGGACGAACCGCGGCCAGCCCTGCACCTCCCAGCCGTCGTACACCGAGTATCCGGCGCGGGAGAGCATCCGCGACCCGTCGATCGTCCGGCGCTCCTGCGGATCCCAGAGCACCAGGTCGGCGTCGGCGCCATCGGCGATCGCCCCCTTGCGCGGGTAGAGGCCGAACAGCCTGGCGGCGTTGGCCGAGGTCAGCTCGACAAACCGGTCCAGCGAAATCCGCCCGGTCACGACGCCCTCGGAGAACAGCATGGGCATGAGCGTCTCGAGGTCGGCGACGCCCTGCCGCGCGGTCACCACGTTCAGGGCCGGGTCCAGCTTGGCGCTCAGGGTCCACGGAGCGTGATCGCTGCACACGGTGTCGATCTCGCCCGTCGCCAGGCCACGCCAGAGCGCATCCCGGTCGGACTGATCCCGCAGCGGCGGGGCGCCCACGTACTTAGCCGCGTCGGGCTCGCCGAAGCGTTCCCTGGTCAGGTGCAGGTACAAGGGCCTGGTCTCCACGTAGACCGGCAGGCCCGCGGCGCGGGCCCGGCGGCACCGGTCCAGCGCGGCCGCGGCGGACAGGTGCACCACGTAGACGGGCGCGCCGGTCGCGGCGGCCAGTTCGATGGCCTGGTCAACGGCCTCGACCTCGGCGCTGACGGGCCGCGCGTCGGGGAAGTGCCGCACCGCGCCGCGGCCGGTGGCGATCAGCTCGCGGCCCGTCCGCTCCAGGACCTCGGCGTCCTCGCAGTGCACGAGGGTCATCGCCCCCGCGCGGCCGGCGGCCGTGAAGGCGTCGGCCAGGCCTGGCGTGCCCGGCGCGTACCGCGGATCGACCAGGAACACCTTGAGGCTGGTGTGGCCGGCCGCGGCCAGCTCCGCGATCTGCGCGGCCAGGTCAGCGCCGAGATCGCCGGTGAGCACGGGATGCAGGAACCAGTCCGCCGCCGCCTCGGCGCTGGCGCCGGTCATCTCCCGGCCGATCGCCGCGGTCATGGACTCGCCGGGCCGCGCGAACGTCATGTTCCCGATGGTGGTGATGCCTCCGGCGATGGCGGCCAGCGACCCGGTCCAGAAGTCGTCTACCCAGGCCGGCTCCGCCGGGCCAGATTCCGAGGCCAGTTCCGCGGCCAGCGCGGCGCAGACCAGGTGCACGTGTGCGTCGACACCGCCGGGCATGACCAGCAGCCCGCTCGCGTCGAGTTCGTCCTGTCCGGTCATCGCGCCGCCCAGCTGGACGATCCGCCCGTCGCGCACGCCGACGTCGGCGATCTCGCGATGGCCGGGGCTGACTATCGTCCCGCCGCGGACAACGAGGTCATGCTGGGGGGCCGCCATCACCGCATCCTGTCACGGGTTCCCGCTCCCGGCCGGAATCGCGCAGACCCCGGTGGTGCCTGGGGATCATACCGGTTTGCGGTTCGCGGTGAGGGGCAATTGCGGCCCGTGCAATTGAGCGACCAGCGGATCCCGGCGGATCTCAGCGGTATCCAGCGGTGTACCAGCGCAATCGATGCAGCAGCGGGGCCGCGCGGCTCTACCGTTGAGTTGCGGGCACCGGCGGGCGACGGGGACGGCCGGGCGCCGGCTGGGGCGGCTGGGGCGGCTGGGCCAGGACTGAGCGGTTGCGACGCGCTAACAAGACGGGATAGGAAACCTTGCCAGAACAGACATCGGCGTGGCCGGGCGTAGCCCATCCGCTCGGAGCGACCTATGACGGGGTCGGAACGAACTTCGCGCTGTTCTCCGAGACCGCCGAGCGGGTCGAGCTGTGCCTGTTCGACGGTGGCAACGGCGATGGCGACGGTGGCGGCAAAGCCAGCCCCGCCAGCCCCGCCAGCCCCGCCAGCCCGGCCAGCCCGGCCAGCCCGGCCAGCCCGGCCAGCCCGGCCAGCCCGGCCAGCCCCGCCAGCCCCGGCGGCGGCGCTGGCGGGGAGACCAGGATCGCGCTGCGGGAGGTCGACGGGTTCGTGTGGCACGGCTACCTGCCCGGGGTCGGCCCCGGGCAGCGTTACGGGTACCGCGTGCACGGACCTTATGACCCCGCCGCCGGGCAGCGCTGTGACCCGGCCAAGCTGCTCCTCGATCCCTACGCTAAGGCGATCGAGGGCGGCGTGAGCTGGGACCCAGCCGTGTTTTCTTACCAGTTCGGGGAGCCCGGCCAGCGCAACGAGGCCGACTCGGCGCCGTTCGTGCCGCGCTCGGTGGTGGTCAATCCGTTCTTCGACTGGGCCAGCGACCGGCCGCCGCGGGTTCCCTACCACGACAGCGTCATCTACGAGGCCCACGTCAAGGGCCTGACGCGCCTGCACCCGGCGGTGCCGCAGTCCGAGCGCGGGACCTACCGCGGGCTCGCGCATCCCGCCATCATCGAGCACCTGCAGGGCCTCGGCGTCACCGCGATCGAGCTGATGCCCGTGCACCAGTTCATCAACGACGGCGTGCTGGCCGAGCGCGGCCTGTCCAACTACTGGGGCTACAACACGATCGGCTTCTTCGCCCCGCACAACGCCTACTCCGCGTCCGGCCAGCGCGGCGACCAGGTGCAGGAATTCAAGGCGATGGTCCGCGCGCTGCACGAGGCGGGCATCGAGGTCATCCTCGACGTCGTCTATAACCACACCGCCGAGGGCAATCACCTGGGCCCGACGCTGTCCTTCCGCGGCATCGACAACACCGCCTATTACCGGCTGATGGACGACGACAAGCGGTACTACATGGACACCACGGGCACCGGCAACAGCCTGCTCATGCGCAATCCGCAGGTGCTCCAGCTGATCATGGACTCGCTGCGGTACTGGGTGACCGAGATGCACGTGGATGGCTTCCGGTTCGACCTCGCCGCCGCGCTGGCCCGGCAGTTCCACGAGGTGGACCGGCTGTCCTCCTTCTTCGACGTGGTCCAGCAGGACCCGGTCGTGTCGCAGGTCAAGCTCATCGCCGAGCCCTGGGATGTCGGCGACGGCGGTTATCAGGTCGGCAACTTCCCGCCGCTGTGGAGCGAGTGGAACGGCAAGTACCGCGACACCGTCCGGGACTTCTGGCGCGGCCAGCACGCCACGCTGCCCGAGTTCGCCTCCCGGCTGACCGGCTCCAGCGACCTGTACCAGAGCGACGG
Organism: Streptosporangiaceae bacterium; assembly: GCA_035532295.1. GTDB lineage: Bacteria > Actinomycetota > Actinomycetes > Streptosporangiales > Streptosporangiaceae > DASUBV01. The sequence continues at coordinate 5,174 of DATKRH010000093.1, read as the reverse complement.
CCGCCGCCCGGTGGCGTCGGTCAACTTCGTCACCGCCCATGACGGGTTCACCCTGGCCGACCTGGTCTCCTACGACAACAAGCACAACGAGGCCAACGGTGAGGACAGCCGCGACGGCAGCGACGACAACCGGTCCTGGAACTGCGGGGTGGAAGGACCCACCGCAGACCCCCGCATCCGCGCGCTGCGGGCCCGCCAGCAGCGCAACTTCCTGGTCACGCTGCTGCTGTCGCAGGGGGTGCCGATGCTGGCGGCCGGCGACGAGATGGGCCGCACGCAGCAGGGCAACAACAACGGCTACTGCCAGGACAATGAGGTCTCCTGGGTCTCGTGGCCGGGCGACGCCGACGCCCGGCCGCGCGATAACGAGCCGTTCGAGGATCAGCGCCCCGAACCTCAAGACCACGACCGGGACATAACGGATCGCGGCCTGCTCGACTTCACGCGAGCGCTGATCCGGCTGCGCGCCAGTCACCCCGTGTTCCGCCGCCGGCGGTTCTTCCAGGGCGAGCCGATCTCCGGGCCGCAGGGCCAGGTCGGCGACATCGCCTGGTTCACTCCGGGCGCCGAGGAGATGACCGATGAGGACTGGGCGGCGGGCTTCGCCAAGTCGCTGACGGTCTTCCTGAACGGCGAAGGCATCAGCGAGCCCGATCCGCGCGGCGAGCGGGTCCGTGACGACTCGTTCCTCATGCTGTTCAACGCCAGCGAGAACGACCTCAAGTTCGCGATCCCGCCGGCCCGGTACGGCGAGCAGTGGACCCGGGTGCTGGACACCTCGGCGCTCCTGGAGCCCGGCACCGAGACCGCGGCCAGGCCGGGCGACACGATTGACGTGCGCAACCGCTCCGTGCAGGTGCTGCGCCGTGCGTGAGCCGCCCGTGCTTGAGCCGCCCCTGCTTGAGCCGCCCGTGCGTGAGCCGCCCGTCTCGACCTACCGGCTGCAACTGCACCGGGAGTTCGGGTTCGCCGACGCCGCCGCCGTGGCGGGCTACCTGGCCGCGCTCGGCGTGAGCCACGTGTACCTGTCGCCGATCCTGCAGGCCGCGCCCGGCTCGATGCACGGCTATGACGTGGTCGATCATTCGCGAATCTCGGCGGACCTGGGCGGCGAGGACGGGTTCCGGGCCATGGTGGCGGCCTTCCGGCGGTACGACCTGGGCATCGTGGTGGATATTGTGCCCAATCACATGGGCATCGGCGCGCCCGAGTCGCTGAATCGCCAGTTCTGGTCGGTCCTGGCCGCCGGCGCCGGCTCGCCGCACGCGCACTGGTTCGACATCGACTGGGCGGCGCGCGGCGGCCGACTGCTGCTGCCGATCCTGGCTGGGCCGGTCAGTGGCTGCGCCGCGGACCTCAAGGTGGACCGCGCGGGCCCCGTCGGGTCCGCCGACCCCGGCGGGCCGGTCCTGCGGTATTTCGAGCACGTGCTGCCGCTGCGGCCCGGCACGGCGGACCTGCCCCTGGACAAGCTCGTCGCGGCCCAGCACTACGAACTGGCCGACTGGCGCACCGCCGCGACCGACTTGAACTGGCGGCGGTTCTTCGACATCACCACCCTGATCGGCCTCCAGGTCCAGGAGGCCGACGTCTTCGCCGCTACCCATGGCCTGCTGCTGGGCCTGTTCGCCGAGGGTCTCATCGACGGCCTGCGCGTCGACCACCCCGACGGCCTGGCCGATCCGCGCGGCTACCTGCGGCAGCTGGCCACCGCCACGAGCGGCTCCTGGGTCGTCACCGAGAAGATCCTGGCCGGCGACGAACAGCTCCCCGCCGACTGGGACTGCGCGGGCACCACCGGGTACGACAGCCTGGCGATGACGAGCGGGCTGTTCATCGACGCCGCCGGCGCCCCGGCGCTCACGCGCGAGTACGTGGCATTCGCGGGCGGCGCGGGCGGCCCCGGCTCGTTCGAGCCGGTCGCGCGGGCGGCCAAGCGAGAGATCGCCGAGGGCGCCCTGGCGGCCGAGGTGGGGCGGCTGGTCCGCGTCGCCGAGCTGGCGGCCAGGGTCGGCGAGCAGGCGCTGGCCGGCGTCGGCCCGGAGGATCTGCGCGCCGTGGTGACCGAGCTGGTCGCCGCGATCGGCGTCTACCGCGCCTACGTGGTTCCCGGTGAGCCGCCGCCGCCGGAATCGGTCGCCACCGTGACGACGGCCGCGCGGGCGGCCCGCGATCGGCTGCCCGGCCGGCTGCATCCCGCCCTTGACGCCATCGCCGCCCTGGCCCTGAACGCCGGCCCGGGCGGCGTCGTCCGCGCGGAGCTGGCCGTGCGGTTCCAGCAGACCTGCGGCCCGGTGATGGCCAAGGGCGTCGAGGACACCGCGTTCTACCGCTGGTCGCGGTTCACCGCGCTGAACGAGGTGGGCGGCGAGCCGGGCCGGCTGGGGATCAGCCCGGCGCGGTTTCACGCCTTCGCGGCGCGGCTGGCCCGCGACTGGCCCGCCACCATGACGACGCTATCCACCCACGACACCAAGCGCGGCGAGGACCTGCGCGCCCGGCTGGCCGTCCTCGCCGAGCGGCCGGAGGAGTGGGCAGCGCAGGTCACGCACTGGCACGGGCTGGCCGCCGGGCTGGCCGCCGGGCTGGCCGCCGGCGAGGCGCCGGAGCCCGACACCGAGTACCTGCTGTGGCAGACCCTGGCCGGCGCCTGGCCCGTCGATCCGGCCCGGCTCACGCAGTACCTGCGCAAGGCCATGCGCGAGGCGAAGACGCGCACGTCCTGGGCGCAGCCGGACGACGATTACGAGACGGCGGTCCTGGCCCTGGCGCAGGCCGTGCTCGCCGGCACTGGCCTGGCCGGCACTGGCCTGGCCGGCACTGGCCTAGCCGGACGGATCGGCGCGTTCGTGGCCGGGATCGAGGCGGACGCGCGAGTCAACTCGCTGGGCGCCAAGCTGGTGCAGCTCACCATGCCTGGCGTGCCCGACGTGTACCAGGGGTGTGAGCTGGGCAGCTTCTCGCTGGTTGACCCCGACAACCGGCGGCCCGTGGACTTCGGCCGCCGCCGCGAGCTGCTGGCGATGCTCGACAGCCCGGAGCTGGACGGCCCGGCCCTCGGCAAGACCGGCCTGGACTGGCAGAAGCTGCTGGTCACCTCGCGGGCGCTGCGGCTGCGTCGTCGTCACCCTGGCTGGTTCGCCGGGCGCTATGAGCCGCTGGCGGCCCGGGGACCGGCCGCAGAGCATGCCGTTGCCTTCGCCCGCGGCGGCCACGCCGTCACCGTCGCCACCCGGCTGCCCGCCGGGCTGGCGCGCCGCGGTGGCTGGGCCGACACCGTGCTGCCCCTGCCGCTGCCCCGGCCCGCAGCCGACCTCGACGGACCGGCTCGGGCCTGGCGGGACCTGCTGACGGACTCGGTGCATGCCGGCCCGGAGCTGCACCTGGGCCGGCTCACCGAGCAGCTTCCGGTCGCGCTGCTGGTGCCCGACCCGGTGGCGAGGCGGCCCGATCATGTCTTCTAGGGTGACTAGGTGAGGCCAGTGAGGTGGCTGCCCAGGTGACCGAGTTCCGGGTGTGGGCCCCGGCCGCGTCCGGCGTCAGGCTGCATGTGGCGGGCCGCGGGCATCCGATGGCGCCCGACGATGGCGGCTGGTGGGTGGCCGACCTGCCCGACGCGGGAGCCGGGGCCGACTACTGGTTCCAGCTCGACGACGGTGACCTGCTGCCGGACCCGCGCTCGCTCTGGCAGCCCGCGGGGCCGCACGGCTCGAGCCGCCGCTACGACCACGGCGCGTTCGGCTGGACCGACGCGGGCTGGCGCGGCATCCCGCTGGCCGGGTCGGTGATCTACGAGCTGCATGTCGGCACGTTCACCCCCGGCGGCACGTTCGACGCCGCGATCGAGCGCCTGGATCACCTGGCCGACCTCGGCGTCAACGCCGTGGAGCTGATGCCCGTGGCCACGTTCCCCGGCCAGCATGGCTGGGGCTACGACGGCCTCGCGCTGTGGGCGGTGCACGAGCCCTACGGCGGGCCCGACGGCCTCAAGCGGCTGGTCGACGCCTGCCATGCCCGCGGCCTGGCCGTCCTGCTCGACGTGGTCTATAACCATGTCGGGATCGGCAGCCGGCTCGCGGACTTCGGTCCGTATTTCACTGACGCGCACACGACGTCGTGGGGACCGGCGGTGAACCTGGATCAGCCCGGCTCGGATGAGGTCCGCGCCTTCGTGATCAATAACGCGCTGATGTGGCTGCGCGACTATCACCTCGACGGGCTGCGGCTGGACGCGGTGCACGCGATGGAAGACCATCGCGCGCTGCACCTGCTGGAGGAGCTGTCCGGCCGGGTCGACGCGCTGGCCGCCCAGCTGCGCCGCGAGCTCGTGCTGATCGGCGAGTGCGACCTCAACGACCCCCGGCTGGTGACCGCGCGCGAGGCCGGCGGCTACGGGCTGGCCGGCCAGTGGAGCGACGATTTCCATCACGCCCTGCACGCGGCCATCACCGGCGAGTGCCAGGGCTACTACGCCGACTTCGGCTCGTTGTCTGGCCTGGCCAAGACCCTGACCCGGGTGTTCTTCCACGACGGCACCTGGTCGTCCTTCCGCGGCCGGTCCCACGGCCGCCCCGTCGACCGGCTGCGCATCCCGGCCCACCGGTTCCTGGGCTACCTGCAGGATCATGACCAGGTCGGGAACCGGGCGGTCGGGGACCGGATCGCCGACCTTGTGCCGCCGGGCCTGGTCAAGGTGGGCGCCGGCCTGCTGCTCACCGCCCCGTTCACGCCGATGCTGTTCATGGGCGAGGAGTGGGGCGCCGACACGCCCTGGCAGTACTTCACCGATCACGAGGAGCCGTGGCTGGCGCAGGCCGTCGCACAGGGACGGCGCAGCGAGTTCGCCGCGCACGGCTGGGCCGCCGCCGACGTCCCTGATCCGCAGGACCGCCAGACGTTCCTGCGCTCCAAGCTGGACTGGTCCCAGCTGGCCGGCGAGCCGCACGCCGAGCTGCTGGCGTGGTACCGGGAGCTGATCGCGCTGCGCCGCGCCCGCCCCGAGCTGACCGATCCGCGGCTGGAGCAGACGCGGGTCAGCTTCGATGAGGACGCGCGGTGGCTGGTCATCGCGCGCGGCCGGCTGCTGATCGTGACCAGCCTGGGCGGGGCGCCCCTGACGGTGCCGCTGCCCGATCCGCCGACCGCGATCCTGGCGGCGTCGCGGCCGGGGGTGA